>JAJZJY010000402.1 GCA_021809885.1 Actinomycetes bacterium | reverse complement strand
GCCCGGGACTCGGGGGCCGCCTGGGCCGGTGCTAGGCGCCGGCGGCGGCGGCCCTCATGGCGTCGATGTCGAGCCTCTTCATCGAGAGCATGGCCTCTGTCGCCCGGCGCGCCCGCTGCTGGTCGGGATCGGTACGGCTACACGACCGACTTCCCCGTCGAGCGCTACTTCCGCGACGCTCCGCTCCTCATCATCGGGGAGGGGACCAACGAGATCCAGCGCATGGTGATCGCACGGGGGCTGCTCGCCCGCCTGCACGACGCCCAGGCCTGAAGCCGCCCCGGGCAAACCGGCTATAGAGGCCTCCTGATGTGACGGGTAGCATGCCGGTATTGGCCCTTCAGCGAGAGAAAGGATTCCTACGGTGCGAAGAGTGATGACTGTTGCGGGCGTCGTCGCCATGGCCATGGGGGTGGCCGCCTGCGGCGGCAAATCGTCATCCTCGACCTCGGGGAACCATCCGACCACGACCACGACCACGACAACAACGACGACGACGACGACGACCGTGCCAGCCAGTTCGGGGACGGCGGCGTCGGGCACCGCCGCGACGTCAGGGTGCTCCGAGCTCTCCTCGACGCTGACCAGCATCGAGACGAGCCTCCCCAACGCCGCGGCGCATCCCAGCACCTTCTCCCACGCCATCGCCGGCTACGTCACCAAGCTGGAGACGGAAACGAAGAGCACCAGCCCGGCCGTCCAGGCCGCCGTGCACCGCTTCGCCGTGGATCTGGAAGCCGCCGGCAAGGGCAAGGCCAACATAACCGCCCTCACCTCGGCCGCCAACGGCATCGCCGCCGCCTGCGGCAGCTCCTCGGGCGGCTGAGACGAGTCGCTCCCATCCGCCGGCCCCGCCCATCCGCCGGCCGGCGGTCAGGCGGACGTGGGAAGGTCCCTACGGCCCAGCGCCGGCGCCCCGGGTCGCCGGCACGCCGAAGGGCCGGGCCCACACCAGCACCAGGTAGCCGTCCACAGCGTACTGGTGGGCCGGCGGGCCCCAGGTGGCAGCCGCCTCGGCGGGGGTCACGCCGAGGGCCAGGGGGCCGGGTTGGAACACGAGGAAGTCGAAGGAGCGGCCGGCGTACCACTCCGCCGCCGACTCCCGCATGTAGCGCACGAGGTGGCCGTTGGAGTCGGGGATCACGGGGCGGACCCGCACGTTGCCGTCGGCCTCCACCGTCGTCAAGCTCGCCGCCCAGTAGGCCCCGACGCCCTGGGTCAGGTGGTGGGCCTGCAGCCACGACGCCAGGGCGGGGGCGGGCTGCGGGTACGGAGTTGTCGCCAGCTGGTAGCCGAACGCCGCCCCGTAGGCCGCCGTGATCCCCACCGCCACCACCCCGACCGCCGGCAGCACACCCCAGCCCGTCGCCGCCAGCCGGGACCAGGCCCGGGCGATGACCCGGGCGGTGAGCAGGCTCATGAACAGCGCCGTGGGCGCCAGGTACCGGTCGAGGTCGGGGATGTTGGCGAACGCGAGGATCACGTACGTCGCCGCAGCCCCGAAGCAGGCGGCCACGAGGGCGTCGTCGATCCTCCAGCCGCCCGGCTCCGACTGCCACCACGGGACGCGGGCGCCCCGCTGGCCCAGACCCTGGCGACCCGCAACGCGGGCCGTGTCTGCCGGACCGCCGGCAACCAGGCCGGCGAGCAGCCTCAGCAACGCAAGGGCTGAGCAGGCGACGACCACGACGGCGCCGACCATGCGCAGGTCGTAGAGCGCCGGCGGCGCGCCGGCGGTCCCGAAGACGGTGTGCTTCCACCCCACCAGCTCCCCTCCGAGGCTGTAGAGGTGACGGAGGTTGTGCACGATCTGCTGCCCGCCGGCGAGAGGGTTGGCGGCGGCGATGCCGAACGTGCCGATTGCCTTGGCCGCCTCCCGGACGACGAGGGCCCCGGCGGCGGCGGCGGCGGCGACGCCGACCTGCACCCGCCCGTCGCGCACCGACCCGCCGCGCAGCATGGCGACGACGCCGGCGACGAGCAGCGGGGCCGTCCCGTAAGCCACCGTCATCAGGTCGCCGAGCATGCCGGCGGCGAGCAGGACGCCGGCGAGAGCCGCCGGCCAGCCCCACCGGCCGCGCCGCAGGCACCAGAAGGCGGCGAGGGAGTACAGCACTGCGCCCAGGTGGTGGCCGCCGCGAAGGACGACGAGCGACATCGCCCAGGTCGGGAAGGCCAGGAGGGCGGCGACGGCGACGACGCCGGCGACGGCCCCGCTCCGGCTGCTGGCCGCGGCTGCCGCCAGCGCGCCGCACGTGACCACCACCGATGCATAGAGGAACGCGGGCACGAGGTACAGCAGCAGCGGCCGGACGCCGGCAATCAGGTCGGCGATGGCGTAGAACGGCACCTCCGAGGTCCAGAACGAGTCGAGCGACAGGGCCCAACCGTGGAGCAGCAGATGGCCCTGCAGTACCGACTGACCTTCGAGGACGAGCGAGGCGGTGTCCGAATCGGAGCCGACACCACGGGTCGCGGCGGTGTACATGGCGGTCAGGCCTACGAGGAGCACCACGACGACCGGAACCCACACGACCCACGAGCGGGGCTCCGGCCGCCTGCCGGCACGACGGCCTGGGACCCCTGTACGGACGGCGCCGGCCGGCAGCATGTGGCAGGAGATGCTAGCGGTCGACGGCCCGCAGCCGGACGGACAGGCAGGTGACGCAGCCCTCCAGCTTCTCGTACTCCGAGATGTCGACGACGACCGGCTCGTAGCCGAGGTCGGCGACGAGCTCCGCGCTGCGCGGCGCGCCGGCCGCCATCAGGACCCGCCCCTCCCCCAGCTCGACGACATGGGAGCCGGCCTCCTCCGGCATGGCGAGGAAGCGGGGGAACAGGCCCGGCTCGTCGACGATCGGCGGGTAGCCGATCACCGTCCCATCGGGGAGGGCGGTGATGGCTGACTTCAGGTGCAGGACGGAACGGACCGGGACGGCCACCACGCTGGCGCCGAGCGGTCCGAGGATGCGGCGCAACTGGCGGATCCCCTCGCCGTTGGTCCGCCCGCCGCGGCCGACGTACACCGTGTCACCCACCTTCAACACGTCGCCACCCTCGAGCGTCCCGGGCGGCTCGATCCTGGCCACGGCGTACCCGAAACCGGCCACGCTGGCCTCGGCACCTGGTGTCTCAGGCAGGCGGGTGTCGGCGCCGGAGCGGGCGATGACGGCGACGCCGCGGTAAACGACCATCGTGTCCTCCACGAACACGCCGTCGGGGCAGTCCTCCGCCGGCGCCACCTCCACCGTGCGCCAACCCGCGCCGGCGAGGGCGGCGACGTAGCCGTCCCACTGGGCCTGCGCCCGCCCGAGGTCGACGGAGCGCCGCTCGAGGTGGGTGACGATTCCCTGGTCGAGCTTCGGGCTCGGCCGGCGGACGAGGGCGACGGTCATGCCCCGATGATGCCGCTTCCGAGGAGGGCGCCGCCGCCCGGGAGGATCAGAGCACCGGTCGGCCGCCTGTGACGGCCCCCTGGCGCCGGAGATGTAACTCCCCTCTTCCGACGCCAGCAGCACGTAGACCGGCGCCAGCTCACGCGGCTGGCCCGGTCGCTGGAGCGGGGTGCCCTGGCCGAAGGATGCGACTTTCTCCGGAGGCATCGTGGAGGGCGTCAGTGGCGTCCAGATCGGGCCCGGAGCCACGCTGCTGACCCTGATCCCCCGCTCCCCGAGCAGCTGGGCGAGCCTGGCGGTGAAGTTGGCGATGGCCGCCTTGGCGAGGTGGAACATGGCGTAGATCTTCGTTCGGGAGGTGTGGTCCCATTCCTCGTCGGAGATCTCCTCCAGGGTCTGGTGGGCCATTTCGTAGGCGTTGTTGACGAGCACGTCGATCCTGCCGGACGCCTCGACCGCCTCGGCCACGATCTCCCGGCAGTGCCCGGCTCATGGCTGTCGCATACCCGTGCCGACACGCCGAACATCGCCGGTGCGGACAGACGCCTGCGGGCGTGGTAGACGGGGCGTATGGAGTACGTCAACCTCGGGACGACCGGCCTGCAGGTGTCCCGCATCTGCCTGGGGTGCATGAGCTACGGCGAGCCCGAGCGGGGGAACCACCCGTGGAGCCTGCGGGAGGACGACGCCCGCCCGTTCTTCCGCAAGGCGATCGAAGCCGGCATCAACTTCTTCGACACCGCCAACGTGTACTCCGACGGCTCCAGCGAGGAGATCACCGGCCGGGCCCTCGCCGACTTTGCCACGCGCGAGGAGGTCGTGGTCGCCACGAAGGTCCACGGACGGATGCGCCCTGGGCCCAACGGCGCCGGCCTGTCCCGCAAGGCGATCCTCGCCGAGATCGACGCCAGCCTCCGACGCCTCGGGGTCGACTACGTCGACCTCTACCAGATCCATCGCTGGGACGACCGCACCCCCATCGAAGAGACGATGGGGGCCCTGCACGACGTCGTACGCGCCGGCAAGGCCCGCTACATCGGGGCGTCCTCCATGTACGCCTGGCAATTCGCCAAGGCCCAGCACGTCGCGTCCCGCCAAGGGTGGACGAAGTTCGTCACCATGCAGGACCACTACAACCTCCTGTACCGGGAGGAGGAGAGGGAGATGATCCCCCTCTGCGCCGACGAGGGAGTCGGGCTCATCCCCTGGAGCCCCCTCGCCCGGGGCCGGCTCACCCGCCCCTGGGAGGCGAGGAGCGAGCGGAGCGAGACCGACGAGTTTGGCAAGACCCTCTACGGGGAGGCGGACCGCCCCATCGTGGAGGCCGTCGCCGCCGTCGCCTCCGAGCGCGGGGTGCCGATGGCCCAGGTGGCGCTCGCCTGGGTGCTGGCCAAGCCCGGGGTCGCCGCACCGATCGTCGGCGCCACCAAGCTCGCGCACCTCGACGACGCGGTTGGGGCCGTCGACGTGCGCCTCGAGCCCCCCGAGGTGGAGCGCCTGGAGGAGGCGTACCGGCCCCACGCCGTCGCCGGGCACCGGTAGCCGTTCGCAGGGAGCCGACAACCGTTCGGGCAGCTCCATGGTGGACCCGACGACGGCCGCCTGGCGCCCGCCGGGGCCAGA
>JAJZJY010000008.1 GCA_021809885.1 Actinomycetes bacterium | reverse complement strand
AAACCTCATCGGCATGGGGGTGCTGCAGTTGCAGTTCCCCGGAGGTCACAATGCCAGCTCGCTCGGGCTCACCGGCGAGGAGACCTTCGAGATCGCCGGCATCGACGACTTCAACGACGGTGACATCCCCGCCACGGTGCTCGTCGATGCCGGGGGGACCGTCTTCGATGCCATGGTGCGCGTCGACACACCAGCCGAGGCCGCCTACTACCGTCACGGTGGGATCATGCCCTACATGCTGCGCCAGCTGCTTCACGACGACCCGTCCGACACATGAGGATTGATGTACCGCTTGTCCTGAGCCCCCAACATCTCAGTGCGCCGCTGCCGGCAGCGGGGTGACCGCACCCTCGTGCACCTCGGGCACCCGACCGGCCAGGCGGCGCATCGGGGAGGTCTTCCTCACCGGGCCAGCGGCGTGTAGAAGACCAGGCAGTTGCCCTTGTTGTCGTAGACCACGACCCGGCGCTCGTGAGCGTCGGTGTACGGTCCTTTCACGATGCCGCCTCCGTTGGCTTCGACAGCCTGCGCGGCGGTGTCAACATTGGCGGTCTTGATGCCGACGACGACTTGCCCGGGCATGGGATGGTCCACCGCTGTCGCCAGCGCGATGGTGACCGATCCACCGTCGAGGGCCGCGAAGTGGGCTCCGTCGCGGAACTTCAGTGGCATGCCGAGGGTTTCGGTGTAAAATCGGATGGACTCATCGAGGTTGTCGGTCGACAGCACGATCATCCTCACGTCGTACTCGCTCACCAGCAGCTCCTTTGTCTTTTGGACGTGCGGATCCTACGAGCTCGAACCGGTCTCTACCGGTCTCCACCCCGTTCTCACCCTTCCCGGTGGAGCACTCCAGCTCAGCCCTTTGCGTCCGATGGTACGTGTGCACCGGCAAGGTGCGCGCGTGCGCGTCCTGCAAGTTCAGCCGGGATGACGCTGTCTGGATCGTGGAGGGCGCCCAACGACGCCTTCACACCGGCGAGTGCCTGGAGGAGCGGCGGACAAGTAGCGCAACCGGCCAGGTGCGCTTCGAGCGCGGTACGAGCCGAAGTGTCGAGGTCGCCGTCCAGGTAGTAGGATACCTGCTCGCGGGCGTCCCAGCAGCTGAGCGGCACGTCGCTGTTCGCCGCCCGGCGCTCCTTTCCATGCGCCAATGCGCTCACGAGCATCATCCTTCCGCGCCGGAGGCGCTGCTTCGCTGCGGGAAGTGAGATCCCGAGGGCGGTCGCTATCTCGCCTGCCGGCCAGCCCTCTGCATCGTGGAGTACGACGACGCTGCGGTAGTGCTGGGGCAAGTGGATGAGCGCGTCGCGCATCTCGCCGGCTGACTCGGCGCTCTCGACCACTGCCTCGGCGTCGACACTGTAAGCGTCGTCGCGCCAACGGGTCTCGATATCCTCGACGCTCAGCTCGTGGGCCTGATGTCGGGCCCGGTCGACGGCGAGATGGGAGAGGATCTGGTGGAGCCATGTCCGAAGTGACGCCTCGCCCCGGTACTGGGCCTGGCGCTCGATTGCCCGCAACACGGTGTCGCCGACGAGGTCCTCTGCCTCAGCTCCGTCAGCCGTGATCGAGCGGGCGAAGCGGTAGAGCCCGGGAAGCTCGGCCGTCACCGCCGCGCCGAACTGCTGCTCGCCCCGCGGTTGGCTCACTCGATCCAGCGCCACGTCATGTCACCCGGTCTGCCGGCGAGGAGTGCTCAGGCAGCCCGATGGAGGTGCCATGCTCGATGTCCTTCCGTCTCGGACGCTGGAGTGCCCGTCGTCTTGATGCCCAGGAGGCGGTAGATGGGGCAGGAGCCGCTCGCTGCGGTCACGGCCATGACGGCCGCGGCGACGAGCAGCACGATCCCCCACGCCGTCGAGAAGCCAAGCACACCGCCGCCCGCCACCGCTCCGGCTGCCACGAACGCCCGAAGACCCCGATCGGTCTTTCCCATGTTCTTCTGCATCGCTCGCTCCTTCTCTCGAAACCAACGCCTCATCGACGGACGAGCTCCTCCAAGCGATACATCGCCCGATGTCTGGCACGGTGCCGCCTCGGTCCAGTCTCAGTCACCGCTCACGTCAGAGACCTCGGCCGCCCTGACATCCTCTGGCATGGCCGGGATGACATCGACGGCGACATCGATACCAGTCCGAACGCTCTCGGTCACGACGCAGAAGTTTTCGAACAGCTCGAGGCAACGCGTGAGGCGTCCCTCGGCACCGGGTGTGACCTCGGGATGCAACTCGACCCGGATTGCACCGATGCGCAGGCGGCCTTCAGCGTTGCGCACCGGGACGACCTCCACCTCGGTGTGCAGGTCCGTGACGTCGATGCGGGCACGGCGTAGGCAGTACAGGAGACTCGCGCTCAAGCAGTTGCCCACCGCAGCCGCCAGTACCGCAGAGGCGTTCGGACCGCTGCCTGCTCCCAGGGGTGCCGGCTCGTCCATGAGCAGTGGCGGGAAGCCGTCTCCGAGGTGAGCCCAGAACCGGTAGCCGTCGTCCAACTCGAGGCGGACCACGGCACGTTCTGTTGTCTCGGACGTTTCTTCGCTCATCACCTGAGGCTACCGCTGCCCGGCAATGGTTCGCCTCGGTGCCGCGGCGCTTGGCCGGGGGAGGCCGAGACGGTTCGTCCCGGCGTGCGAGGTGCTCGAAGCGATCGCCCCGAAGGGTGTTGCGCTCCAGGTGAGGGTCTCCGTCACTCACGTCCCCGGCGATTCCGAGGCATCGGTCAAGACGGCGGTTGCGTGAGTGCGACAACTCATGATCGGAGGTCAACACCATTTGGGGGCGCTCGCCCCAGAGGACAGAGGGGGAGAGGACCGAAGCGATCACGTCGACCCGCGGTGTCGGCGCGACCGGCCCTATTCGTCCGTGTGACGCTCGCCATGCTCACCGTCACGGTCCGGAGACCAGACCGGGTCCCGGCTGGCGCCAGTGTGACGCTGACCGCGGTTGGAGACGCCGCGGTGACCGTCTCGTGGGGATACTGCCTCCTCCACCGGTTCCTCCGCACCCCCACCGCCCAACCCCAGGACGTAGTCGAGTCGCAGCCACACGCGGGCTCACTCACAGCCCAGGGCCCCGCCTCTCGGAATAAACCCCCACGGGTATCTGTTCACCTCGGAGAGAAGGAGGGAGCAGGATGACCATCTCCGCTACCCATGGGACGCCAGAGCGGGTGCAGCGCGGAGCGAACCCACGCCTGATCGGCAACTCCCCAGCCTTCCCCGATGATGTGGTGGCCCAAGTGCGCCTGAGGCTGCGCCGCGCAGGTGGGCAGGTTGCCGCCGTCGAGCGGATGCTGGCCGAGGGCCGGGACTGCACCGAGGTCGTCACCCAGCTGTCGGCTGCTCACCGAGCGCTCGAGCAGGCAGGTGTCCGGCTGCTGATGGGAGGCCTCACCTCGTGCCTCGAAGACGCTGCCGACGGGGACACGAGGGACGCGGCGAAGGCTCTCTTCGAACGGCTGTTCCTCAGGTTCAACTGACACGAACATGACAATCGACAATATTGGAGGTTCAATCATGTCCAGCCCTGTCCACGCAGACGACCCGACGAGCTTCGACACAGAGGTCCTTTGAGCCGACCTCCCGGTGGTCGTCGACTTCTGGGCCGCCTGGTGCGGACCTTGCCGGATGGTGGCACCGGAGTTGGATGCCCTGGCCGCTGAGCACGCCGGGAGGCTCAAAGTGGTAAAGGTCGACGTCGATGCCAACCCCAGCGTCGCTGCACGCTACGGCATCATGAGCATCCCCACGATCGGGCTCTTCCGCACCGGCGAGCTGGTGGCCACCTCGATTGGCGCCAAGCCACACCGACTCATAGAAGCCGAGTTGGGGTTGGCCGGTGCCACCTCCTAGACGGGCGCTGACGCGCTGACGCGCTGACGCGAGCGACGCGGGCAGGCGTGCTGGCGGTTCGCGGTGGCAGCGCCCTGACGCTGACAGGAACCCGCCCCGCGCCTTGCGACCAACCCAGCCGGCCTCCGCGGGAGATCTGGCCCGCATCGCACACTTCAACCTGTTCCACGGAACCTCAGACACCCGTCGCCTACTCTCCGTGGTCGCCTTTCGTGAGACCGGAGCGCCGCCCGGCGAACTTTGGAAGCGTATCGTCGCTGGACGACAACAACCTTCCAGAGTTCCGGGGTACCGGCCGGCGGACCCCACGCCGAGTGGCGCCCCACGGCCGAGTGGCGCCCACGGCCGAGCGGGGCCCCACGGCCGAGTGGACTACGCCCCGGATGCGGCGCACGGCGTCGGGAAACCGGTCGATCTCAGTTCCGGGGATGGCGATCGACGTGGACGCCGGGTCGCGCCGGGCAGGTGCGCGTGGTCACCTCAGCTGAACGTGATGACCTCGGTGACGTAGCCGGCGACGGCAACGAGGAAGCCGACAGCCATCAGGTAGGAGGCACCGTTGCTCTGGCCATCCATGAGGAAGAGCAGGCCACCGAGCCCGGCAGCGAAGATGCTGGCGAGGGCGATGGCGGCGCAGCTCACTGCTCGCCGCCCGAAGGGGATGCCAGCCGCGACCGCTACCACTGCCCCGGCCGCAACGAACACCCCGAGCATCATGTGGATCATCACCAACGGACCGCTACCCATCATCTCCGTCATTGCACCGCCGGCTGACGGAAGCTTCACGTACAGGTTGACGGCCATGCCCAGCAAGAACTGGATGGCCAGCAACCCGAGCATCGCGAGCGGCGCGGCGGTGGCGGCCGATCGACGGGCTGAGATCGGCGGCCGCCATGGATCGGTCGGGCCGGATTGCGCTTGGTGAGCTCCCATGCCGGCGGGGTCACTTGGGCGCTGTTCGCTCATGTCGCTTGATTCCTCGGCGTCGGCGTCAGCCACCGGAGGTGCTCGGTGGTGCCGAGGAGCTCGAGGCGCCGCCAGAGCACCGGGTTGTCCGCTGACTGGCTGGCGTGGCAGGCGATCGCCTGTCGTTGACGGCCTCGGTCCACCTCCACGGTGAAGTCGAGCTCGTCGGATGCCCGGCCGACGAACCCGCTGCCGAGCTCGGCGTTGAGCCGGGCGGCCACGATGTGGGGTAGCGCCCAACCGAGCACGGGCAGGCCCCGGTGGGTGCCGGCGGCGGTGGCGGCCTGCGTTGCCCGGATGTGGTCGGGATGGCCGGTGATCCCTCCTTCGTCGAAGGCGAGCAGGAGCTCGGCGCCTGCCGCCTCCTCGTCGACGAGCGCGGCCAGCACGTCGAGAGCGACTCCGGTGAGTTGCCCGTCGGGGTAGCCGTGCAGCTTGCACGCGCTGACACCGAGGATGCTCGCGGCCGCCTCCAGTTCCTCGGCCCGCAGCTCTCCGAGCGGCCGGGCGCCAGCGCCGAGGGTGGAGGCCTCCCCGTGGGTGAAGCACAGCACCCTCACAATGCTCCCCTGTTGGACGAAGGACCGGATCACGCCACCCAAGCCAAAGGATTCGTCGTCGGGATGGGCGCACACCGCGAGAACCTCCCTCACGACGGGAAGGGTGGCAGAGGAGCCGCTCGCAGCTGTGGCCTTGGCGTGGGCGAGGCACGCCGGGGAACGGACGATCGGTTCTCGTGCCTGGTGCTGGATAGGGACCATGGTGCTACCAGCCGAGCGTGCTCGGCATGCGCCGGCCGCGCTCAGCGTGCCAGAGGTAGGTGCGTTCGAACACCCGTTTGGCGAGCAGCCAGCGGCGGCCTTCTGAGACGGTCGGGATCGCGTCGCGCGGCGGCCGCACCGGGTCGACGGCCAGGTAGGCGCCGCGATCTCCCATGTCGAGTACGCAGCGCGCCGACAGCTCGCCGGCGGCTTCCTCGCTGCGGCCCGCGATCCTCGCTGCGATGTCCCGCGCAGCGATCTGCGCCATCTGCTCGGTCATGTGCCCGGTCTTGGGGAAGTTGACCGGCACCGGGGTGTCTCCCACCGGCGCCATGGCGACGGCGACCCCGACGCCGTAGACGCCGTCTGCCACCTGGTGGCGGTAGTGGGCGTCGACGGGGAGGAAGCCCTTGGGGTTGGGGAGCCCGGCGCTGTTGGCCACCGCCTCGATCCCCGCGAGCGGCGGGATGACGATCGAGAGCACAGAGGGGAGCGGGGAAGCCCCCTCCACCTCGACGGCGTCGGCAGTGATCCTTTTCACCGCGGCCGAGGTGGCGTAGGAGATGTCGCGCTCTTCGAGCCGGCCCTCGAGGAGCTGGCGGATCTTGCCCGCCCCGCCCATGCCCATGTGCCCGAGGAACGGCTCGGGCGTGAGGAAGGTGATCGGCACCCGGTGGCGCAGCTTGCGCCGGCGCAGCAGGTGGTCGAGCTCGAAAGCGAGCTCGTAGACCGGCCCGATGCAGCTCGCACCCGGCGCGGCCCCGACGACGACCGGTCCGGGCTGCTCCAGCAGGGCTTGGACCGCAGAGCGCAGCTCGGTGGCCTCGGGAGCCGACATCGGCGAGTGGCCCGGCCCGTCGAAGGGGCCGAGGCCCTCTACGGCCTCGTTGGCGCTTCGATGCCCGGTGGCGACGACGAGGAAGTCATAGGGATGCTCGCCCCCCTCGGTGGCGACGCCCTTGCGCTCGGTGTCGATGCCGGTGACGACTTGGTGGACGAAGCCCACGTGCTTGGAAGCGAGGGGCCCGGCCACGTCGAAGGAGATCTGCTCGAGGCTTCGCCTACCCACCGCCACCCAGGGCAGCGAGGGCACGAAGACGAAGCGGCGGTCCTTCGAGATGACCGTGATCGTCGCCTGGTCCGGACCGAGGTGGCGGCGCAGTTCGTAGGCGGTGGTGAGCCCACCGAAGGAGCCACCGGCGATCACGATCCTCACAGCCATCGTGCCACCTCTTCGTGGTGCGCCGGTGCGCTCAGAAGCTCACGACCTTGTCGGCCCAGACCGTCCACCCCGCCACCTCCTCGAGGCTCGAGCGCCGGGCGCCGCCGACCAGCGCCTCGTCGGCGAAGGCCCGGGCGTCCATGCAGGTGCCGCAGCAGCCCACCTCGCCGCCGTGGCGGATGACAGCGGTCACCATGCGATCGAGGTGGTAGTAGCCGTCGGGCAGCTTCTGGTTGGCAAGGGCGCATCCCACCGCGTCGCCGAAGAGAAACACCCGCACCTCAACGCCTTCGCGCTTGGAGAGGCTGCCCGCCAGGCGCAGGCCGTTCCAGGAACGCTCTGTGCCATAGGGAGGATCGTTCAAGATGACGAGGATCTTCATCGCTGACTCCTCTTCGACGCCTGTGCTCCGGTAGCGACGGGCAGCTTGGCCTGGCGCCACTCGGGCATGCCGTCCTCCAAGCAGCGCGCGGCGTGGCCCGCCGAACGCAAGCGGGCCACGGCCTGAGGGGCGAGCAGGCACAGCGGACCGCGGCAGTAGGCGACGACCTCGACATCCGGATCGAGCTCGAAGAGGCGCGCCTCCAGGTGCTCCAAGGGCAGCGAGATCGCACCGGGGATGTGGCCGGCCTCGTACTCCTCGGGCGGCCGCACGTCGACCACCACCACGTCTCCGGCCCGCACCCGAGCCAGCAGCTCGGAGCGGGTCACCCGCTCGGCCTCGCCGTCCGCCGCGCCGATGGCGTGGAAGATCTGCTCCACCTCGGCGAGGCGAGCCCGGGCGAGATCCCCGAGGGCGGTCACGAACTGGCAGACCTCGGCGCCAGCGGCGCGGTAGTAGACGCGGGTCCCGTCCCGGCGCGTCTCCACCACCCGGGCTTGGCGCATGACCTGGAGATGTGCTGACGCGGTCGTCAGCTTCAGGCCCGTGGCGACCGCAAGGGCCTCCACCGGTCGTTCGGCTTGGCAGAGCAGTTCCAGCAGCTCGATGCGCTTGGGATGGACGATCACCTTGCCGATCCGAGCCAGCTGCTCGTAGAGGGCAGCACGCTCGCCGACCCGGCCCTCATGTTCCATGGATCTATGGATAACAGCTTCTTGCTGCCCGCGCAACCGTTCCTGCGCCGAGCCGAGCCGAGCCGAGCCACGGCCCGCTGCCGTGGCTCGACGTGATCCCAGCCGTCGATCAGGTCCACCTGACCCCAGCTGGTGGCTGAGTCACGTCCACCGATGTGAGGAGCATGGGGCGGTGGGCCCTGTTGGCGGGTGCCAGCGGGGACCCCGGGCGGTGTCCGCGACGTGCCTGGTCGTTTAGTGTCCGGTGAAGTGGGCACCACGCGTGGGGACGGCTGTGCCGGCAAGCGAGCCGGCTGAGGTGGCGGAGTTGGTGGAGCTCACCGGTGACCGCCTCAGCGTCGAGGAGGTCGTCGCCGTCGCCCGGGACAGGGTGCGGGTGAGTATCTCGGAGGAGGCGCTGCGGCGGGTGCGCCTTGCCCGGGACGTCGTCGAGGCCGTTCTCGCCAGCGGCGAGGCGGTCTACGGTCTCAACACCGGGCTCGGCTCGTTCTATCGCTATCGGATCCCGCCGGAGGACCTGGGCCGCTTCTCGTTCGCCACAATCGCCGACCAGACCTCCTCCTACGGCCGGCCGCTGCCGGCCGATGTCGTGCGCGCGATGATGGTGACCCGGGCCAACGGCATGGCCAAGGCGGGGGTCGGTGTGCGGCGCGAGCTGATCGAGCTGCTGGTGGAGTTGCTGAACCGTGACGTCGACCCGGTGGTGCGCGAGGTGGGCTCTGTCGGCCAGGGCGACCTGTCGGAGATGTCAGACATCGGCAAGGTCCTGATCGGGATCGGGCGCGCCAGCGTCGGGGGGCGGGTGATGGACGGGCGGGCGGCGCTGCGCGCCGTCGGCCTCGAGCCGATCGAGCTGGCGGCCAAAGAAGCGCTCGCGCTCATCAGCGCCAACGGCGTGACGCTCGGCCAGGGGGCCCTCGTGCTCCACGATGTCGCCGATCTCGTCGACTGGTTGCAGGTCAGCGCGGCCCTCTCCCTCGAGGGGTTCGCCGCCAACCTGTCGATCATCCACGCCGGCGCTGCCCGTCTCCAACCCCAGATCGGCCTCAACACCGCCGCCGGTCGCCTGCGCGAGCTGCTCGAGGGCTCCTACCTGTGGGAGCCGGGCGCGGCCCGCAACCTGCAGGACCCGCTGTCGTTCCGCTGCGTGCCCCGCAGCCATGGCGCGCTCTACGACGCCCTCGCCTACAGCCGCCTCACCCTCGAGGCGGAGCTCAACGCCGCCAACGACAACCCGCTCGTCCTCGTCGAGGAAGGCGTCATCGTCTCGGTCGGCAACTTCGACATTTCGGGGGTCGCGATGGCATTCGACCTGTTGCGCCTCGCTATCGCCAACGCCGTCAAGGTGGGCAACGAGCGAGTCCACAAGCTGCTGTGGGAGCACTTCAGCGGCCTGCCCAGCGCGCTCGCCTTGGACCCCGGCCCGACCAACGGGCTCAAACCAATGGGTCGGTGGTGCGCGGCGCTGGCAGCCGAGTCCCGCTCGCTCGCCGATCCCGTCGTGCTCGACTACGACGGCCAGGTCGCCGAGGGGATGGAGGACCACGCGAGCATGGCGCCGCTGTCGGTGCGCCGTACTCACCAGCTCGTGTCGCTGGTCCACCGTTTCATCGCCCACGAGCTCATCATCGCCGCCCAGGCGATCGACATCCGGGGCCGGCGGCCGCTCGGGAAGGGTACGGCGCTCGCCTATGGGACCGTGCGAGAACACGTCCCGGTGCTCGCCGACGTGGCCACCTGGGACCCTGACATCGACGCTGTCGTCCGGGCTGTCGCCAGTGGCGAGATGGGAGCGCGGGTGACACCAGGAGCCGGTGCACGCCCGGAGCTGTCCCAGCAGCACGGCCCCGGCTGGCTCCCCGAAGAAGACATCGCCGACGACATCACCATCGGGGGTCGATCACTCCCGGCGTCACCGGATCCTCCAACCGGAGACGCTGTACCAGACCTGCCCGACCCCATGGCGGGGTCCAGTTCCCAACCCGACTGACAAGCGGTCCCCCCTTTGCGTGCGCCGAGGCGGTCGCCAGGTGGGAGAGGCGCCTTGCCGTCGGCGTCGGTCGTTTGCCGGCCCGACTGACCGGCCCCACGTGCGCCGGCCCCCGATTTCTCCGCTGCCGTGAGACACTGGGGGACGCAAGGCAAGGACGGTGAGGCGTGGCGACTGGTCAGACCGGGATGGAGCATCCACACTGGTGGAGGTACCTCGCGGCGGGCGCGGGGGCCGTGGTGGTCCTGGCAGCGGCAGCGGTGGCCGCCGCCTTCATCATGGGCCGACCCAAGGTTTCGGTGGCTGCTTCGGGCCGGGTGCTCGCCCAAGTCCACGTGAGCGGTCTCGATGCCACACTGAGTGGCGTGCAGGCAACGAGCGCCGGCCGCACGGTCGCCCTCGTCGCCGCTGACGGGGGCTTCGTGCCCGCCCACCGCCTCGCGCAGGGCCAGGACGTGCGGATCACCGCCTCCGCTGTTCCGCCGTCGTGGCTGCGCTGGCTGGTCGGCCCTGGGGTCTCGGCCACCACGACCGTGCGGACTCCCAGCGGGCCTCCTGCCCTAACCGTCGCCCTCGCGTCGAGCGCCCGTAAGGTGCCGGTGCGCTTCGACCGGGCGGTGAGCGTGGTCGACTACCGCTTCCCCGGCAGCCCGCTGCAGGTGCTCGACCTCCGGCGGCCGGCAACCGAGGTCTACCTCTCCCCGCCGTCGGCCTCCTCCACCGGCTCGCTCCAGGTATCGGCGGCCCCGGTCTCGTGGGAGGCGGTCGGTTCACATGCGGTCACGGTGACATGGTTCGTGGCGCCTCCCGGCGGTGGACCGGTAGCGGTGGCAAGCCCCGCCCCGGGGAGCTCCACCGCCGCACCGGACGCGCCGATCACCATCACCTTCTCCCAACCGGTGGCCAAGCTCCTCGGCACCGCCAGCCCGTCCCTGTCGCCGACCGTGCCCGGGGTGTGGAGCCGGCCGGGACCCGACACGTTGAGGTTCACCCCGAGCGGCTTCGGCTTTGGGCCCGACACGACGGTGACCGTCGGCTTCGACCGGCCCGTGTCGATCATCGGCGCCAAGGCCGCTGCCACGACCACGGCTTCGAGCAGCCAGGCTGCGACCAGTAGCTACCGCTTCGTCGTCGGCCCGGGCTCGATCCTGCGCCTCGAGCAGATCCTTGCTGGCCTGCACTACCTGCCCTTGCGCTTCGTGCCCGCTCCGGGCGTCGTCGAACCGACCACTTTCGCCGCCGAGGAGGCCACCATCTCGCACCCCTTGGCGGGCAGCTTCTCCTGGCGTTGGGCGTCGACGCCAGCCAGCCTCCGGGCCCAGTGGGTCGCCGGCTCGCCCAACCTGATGCTCAAGGGCGCCCTGATGGCCTTCGACTCCACCCTCCGCAACTACGACGGCTATAAGGTGGACTACGCCACCGTCGCCCAGCTGGCGAGCGCCTCGACCTGGGATGCGCTCCTCCAAGCCGCCGTCGCCCATCGGAACGATCCCAGCGGCTACTCCTACGTGCAGGTCAGCCAGGCGGCCCCCGAGACCCTCACGCTGTGGGAGAACGGCTCGGTCGTGCTCACCTCGCCGACCAACACCGGCATAGCCCAGGCTCCGACCGCCAACGGCACCTTCCCGATCTACCTGCGCTACGTCCAGAGGTACATGAACGGGACCAACCCCAACGGCTCCACGTACCACGACCTCGTGCACTGGATCAACTACTTCAACGGTGGCGACGCGGTGCACGGCTTCCTGCGGGCCTCCTACGGCGCCCGCCAGAGTCTGGGGTGCGCTGAGCTCCCCCTCGCCACCGCCCAAGTCGCCTTTGGCCATCTGGCGATCGGTGACCTGGTCACCGTCACCGGCTAGGGGTAGCGGGCGGGCACCGCAGCGATCCGTTCGCCGTCCTTGCCTTCCTCGCGGCAGCGCTGCGCGGCGAGGAGCCAACTGCTGGTGGAGGCGGCGGCCGGCGAGGGTCAGGTGGGCCTCGCCGAGAGCCTCGGAGAGAGAAGAGTGCGGATGTACCCACTCGGCGACCTCGCCGGGCAACGCCTCCCAGTTGGTTCCCGTCCCCACGGGACAAGTGGGCGCTCCGAGTGACAGCAGTGGCTCGGTCGGGGTGCCCTTGCGTACCTCGCCGCTAGCCCGTGCGCTGGCACGCCGGCACGGCCTCGACATCTCGGCGATCCGTGGCAGCGGCCCGGGTGGCCGAGTCGTGCGCGCAGACGTCGAGCATGCCGTCTCCGAGCTCGGGGTAGCGACCCCGCCAGCAGGGCCACTCCCGGTGCCATCGCATCAGACGCCGCACCCTCGGACGACTTCGACGAGATCGCCCTGAGCACGATCCGGCGAGTCACCGCCGAGCGCCTGACCGAGAGCACAACATCGCCAGGCGCGCCCACGACCTTGCTGAGAAAGCCCGGGAGCGGAAGCTCTCCGTCGACGAGATGAGCGGGGGGACCTTCACGATGAGCAACCTCGGCATGTACGGCATCGACCGCTGCGATGCCGTGATCAACCCTCCCCAAGCGGTGATCCTCGCTGTCGGGCCGGCCACGGCGCGGCCCGTCGTCAGCACGGCCAAGTCGTCGTGCGCACCATGATGGACCTGACCCTCTCGGTCGACCACCGGGTCCTCGACGGCGCCGCTGCAGCCGAGTGGCTTGCAGCGCTGCGCGACACCCTCGAGCATCCGCTGCGAACCCTCCTCTGAAAGCTTCGAGACCGGTGCCGGCACCGGCATCCCCAGCTCGGGTGGCCCCGCCGGGCGAGCCCCCCAATCGAACGAGGGCGAGCTTCGAGCGGTGCCGGGCATCGACGCGATCCGTCCAACCGCGGTATTATCTCTAGTAACATCTAGAGAAACGAGGTGTCGACATGACCTTCGCTGTCGACTGGGAGATCGACCTGACCGACTCGGGCGGAGGTCCCACCGGAGACGAGATCGATCGGGCACGGCCCGGGGCGCTCCCCCCTGGCACTTCGGAGCCAGAGCTCCTATCCGACCAGCATCAGCGGACGGAAGGTCGTCCGACACGGCCATCAGCCATGGCCAAGCCGAGCACCGGCCAGGCGCGGTCATGGCGCATCTGCTCCGAGCTGGTACTCGAGAGGAGCACGCCGTCGTGACCGCTGACCGCGGATGGACAACAGGGCGAAGGGGAAGGAGGCCGGCGAGACCAACCTTCCAGCCTCGCCTGCGACGAGTCGCTGCGGCGCCGGATCGGCGAGGGCGTCACCGACGTGCAGGACCTCGTGTACGACCTCACCTTCGAGGACCTTGGTGCAGCGGCCTCGCTGTTCCGGCCGGCTCGGGAGGAGACCTCTGGCGTCGCCTGACGGCGATTGAGGAGACCGTACCCGCCGGCATTGGCAACGCACGTGCGGGATCTCGTGGCGATGGCCTGATCGCGTTCCGGCTCAGGAACCTGGCCCGCCTCGACCCTTCCCGCGGGCGCCACCTGCCGGAGCACCCAGCTCATCGATCAGTGCGGCCAGGTCGTCCTTGCCGAGGAGCACGACGAGGTCATCGCCTCGCCTGACCGTCGGCACCGTGGTGACCCCGAGGGCCTCTGCTCGTATGCGGCCCGATGCCGTGCCCAGGCTGCAGACCTCGAGGGACACCTGACCCGAACGGGAGAGCTCCGACAGCGCTGCCAGCGCCTCCTGGCACCCGCTGCAGGTGGGGTGGGTGAACAGCTCGACCGACTCTGTCGATCCAGCGACGCTCATTGTCGACCGTCTCCTCTCGAGCTCACGCCGGGGGACGCCAGGGGTCACCGGAGGCACAGCTCGTTACCCCTCGGACCACCGTCCAATCCCTCTGGTTCATAGGTCATCCCAATCGTTGCAGTGCACGCACCAGAAGTCGTCGTTGACGCCTGCGACCGACCGGAATGTCCGACGAAGGCGCTCGGCATAGGCGTCGCGCGCCGCCTCGCCCGAGAGCCAGGGGAGCTGCGCAGGGGGCCGGAAGGCGGCGATCCACCCGCGGCCGTAGGTCTCGAGATTGACCCACAGCGGGTGCTCCAGGAGCGTCTGGTTGACCTCGAGCAGGTGGCCGCTCACCGGCAGCTGGATCGGGCCCAGCCATTTGGCGCTCTCGAGCAATGCCACGGTCTTCCCCGCCGGCACCTCGGTCCCTATCCGCTCCGCAGACCTCGGGAACGATACGACCTGCAGCTTGCCCCCTGCGGTCTGCCCCACGTCGGTCAGGCCGAGGCGAACGACCCCGTTGTCCTCGCGGCGAGCCCAGAGGTCGTGCCCTACGTCGTAGAGCAGTCCGTAGGGCAAGATGCAGCTCTTCAACACCCACGCGTCACCCCAGATCGTCTGCGCCATCTCCTGGTCCTCAGCGACTCGGGCGCGCCACCGGGCCGCGCGACGTGCCGCCAGGTCTGCTCGGGCGATGATGGACGACGCCACGACACATCATGAGGTCGAGTATCACACTGCTGCGGTGCTCCGTCCAGGGTATGGTTTATCTAGCTCTCAGCGGATATAGTCGCCGGTGGAAGCCGATGGGGGAGAGTGCGGTCCCCAAGGAGAGCCCATGCCAGAGAGCAACTCGGTCTACCCGACAAGACCAAGCAACTCATCGCCGTTGCCGTCGTGCAGGTGACCCAGTGCTCCTATTGCATCGGAGGCCACTCCAAGCTCGCCCGGCGGACGGGGGCCAGCGACGAGGAGATCATGGAGGCCGTCTGGGTTGCCGCCGAGATGCGCGCGGGAGGCGCCTACGCCCACGCCACCGTTGCGCTCCACGCGCTCGACACCCACGAGGGTGGGGGCCACGGCTGATGGGAACCGACCAACTGCATGCAGCCACGGGGGCCATGAGCGCCATGGCAGCGGCAGAGCCGCTCCAGCGGCTGCGCCGAGAAGCAGCCACGTTCGCCGGTGATCCCTACCTCCTGACGGTCACTGCCGAGCGGCGGCCCCATTGCAGCACGGTCGCGGTCGGCTACAGCGATGAGGGCCTGGTCATCGCCTCGCCGGGTAGCCACGGCACGGCGGACTCACGTGAACACCCGCTGGTGAGCCTGTTGTGGCCCCCGGCTCAACCAGGCGGCTATGCATTGATCGTGGACGGCATCGCTGACTCGAACGGCACGGGCATGGTCGTGCGGCCGACGAGAGCGGTGCTGCACAGGAGGGGTGCACCGGCCGACCCACCGCTGTCGGAGTGCAACTCCGACTGCATCCCGATCCTCCCCTGAAGTCCCGGGCCTCCTCCTGACCTCATCGGCGGTGGTCGGCCATCTCGACGTGGAAGGGCCATAGCCTTGGCCGGAGCCCGCTGCGGCCGAGCAGATCGAGGAGCACGCCATGGACTACCGCACGACGAACATCTCCGACGTCCGCCCCTTCCTGCACGGCACCTTTCGTGCCGTCCTGTCCACCGCCGGCGGTGACGGCGCCCCGCACCAGGTGGTCGTCGACTATGCCGTCGACGGCGACGGACTGCTCCTCAACGGCCGGGTGGACCGTCGCTGGGTGCGCAACCTGCGCCGTGACCCACGCGTTTCTGTGCTCGTCCACGACCCCGCCGACGTGAGCCACTGGGTCCGGGCAACCGGCGCCGCCGAGCTCCTGAGAGAGGGTGACGAAGGGGCTGTCGAGGACGCCATGGCGATGGCGCGCCGGTACGGCGACGACCCGGGGCAGTTCCGCGGCCAGCATCGCGTCACCTGGCGCCTGGTCCCCGACCAGGTCCTCGAGAGATCGGAGTGACGGGAAGCGGGCGCCGGCGGTGCGACCTGGCGGTGGGGGATGGGCGGCCCGGCCGGGACGTCGAGGCGCTCCTCACGGCCGCGCCAGGAGGGCTGCCGAGCCCCGGGTGCTCCTACCTACCTGACTGGCTTGTTGCGCTGCCGCCTGGCTGCGACCGCCCGACGGGGCAGGCCCCCCGGTCAGCCGGCGTTGCTGAGCATCCCTCGCTCCTCCCCGAGGTTGGCGAGCTCGGCGGCGACGCGCCCGTGGCGCCAGCCGTCCATGTTGGTGGCCCTGGGGCCGTTGTGGTAGTGGAGTGAGGGGAAGCGCCTGGCGAGGGCCTCTTCGACCTCGTGGTCGCGCCCGGCGAGGACCGGGAGCAACGATCGTCCCAGTGCCGTCTCGGCCTCGCTGTGGGCTACGGACGCGGCGGCGTGGAGCCGTTCGCGCACCCGGGAGGCGTAGGCCAGCAGGAATGACTGGCGGTACGACCGCGTGCGGGAACGCCCCCGGCCGTCCGTGACCCGTCCCCGTTCGACCAGAGCCCGGGTGGCCTGCACGAGCAGGGAGGTGAAGAGAACCTCGACCGCGTCGATGTCCGAGGCGAAGCCGACCAGGGCGACGAGCCCCAGCGGCCTGTAGGAGACGGTGCGCACCCCGTTGGCGCCGGCGACGGCGTTGAGGAGCTGTCCCTTGGCGGCGGCGTAGGGGTCGTCGACGGGGATGCGCCGCATCGTCGGCGCCTCGCTACGCCCGCCGTCGGCCCGGGCCACTGCCTCGTCGACGGCGTGGCGGGCCATGAGCTCCTGGGCCTTGGCGGTGAGCGCCTCCGCCTCCGCCTCGAACGCGGTCGACTCCGCCTTGGCGAGCAGCGCCCGGATCTTGGCCATGACGCCGTCGGCCACGGCGCCGGCCGGCCCTGCGGGTGAAGCACCCCACACCGAGGGCGGCACCAGGACCCGCTGCAGCGTCGGGAGTGCCATCAGCACGCCGAGGGTCTCGGCTGCCGTGCGCAGCGCCGCCGGCCAGGTCACCCCGGCGCGGCGCGCCCACATGTGCAGCCAGGGATCGCCGTTGCCCCACCACCGCTCGACGCCGAGGTCGACCAGCTGGGATGTCCACCCCGCTGGCGCGGTCGTGCCGGGCAGCCGCCAGCGGTCGACGGCCATCGCCGTCGTCACCAACTCGGCGTGCACCGAGGAGCGATCCCGGCGCACGGCTCGGACCGCCTCGGCCGGCTGCCACCCACCCTCGAACACGGCCGCCAGCATCTCGGCCGTCACCACCACGGCCGCTTCTTCGACGCGGCGCACCGGCAGCCGAGCGAGGTGCTCGACCGCCGCCTCGAGGCGCTCGCCGTCGCCGTCGGCCGCCGAGTGGCCGGCGCCGGCCAGCAGCCACTCCGGATCGTCCGCCGGCTGCCAGCCCAATGGCGCGGAGCCACCGGGGTCGTGCCTCCGCTGACCGCTCCCGCCCTTGCGCTTCTTCGCCGTCCGGCGCTGCTGGTTGTTCCGACCCATGGCCCACTCTCCTCTCGCTCCCCAGCATGGCAAACGGGTGCGACAGGCTCGCGGACCCAGCGACGAAAGTCCTCGCCTCCCGGTGAGGGCCGCCCCGACGGGTCCTGCCGGGCGCCACCGGGCCCGGGTCCTCGCCGGCGAAGGAGGTCAACCAGCGCCCGTCCCGGGAGGGAACGAGCGTGGTTCCTGGAGAACCGCGCGCACCCGGACGGACCGCGCGCACAGACGACAGCATTGGGCTGCGTATGCGCGCGGTTCGCTTGACTGCGCGCGGTTCGCCCCTCCGCCCGCTCCGGCGTCCCGGTGGTGGTCGCGTCGGTCGCCTGACGAGCGTGCCGGCCGAGTGCCACCATTGCAGCCGTGACGTCCACGCTGCCCACGCCTTCGCAGGTCCATCGTGCCTTCCGCGAGGAGCTCCATCCGCGGCGGCGCAACGCCGTCATCGCCTGGTTGTCCTTCGCCGCCACGTTCGGGACGGTCCGCGTGATCACGACGAGCATCAGGAACGGCAACGGGCCCTTCCGCAACATCACCCCGCGGGGCATGCACCTGCACCACTATCTCTGGGGCATCCTGCTCACGACCTGCGTGGGGGGCGTCGCCGTCAGGGGTGCCGACGTGACCCGTCGCCACCCGGTCGTTGCCGTCGCGTATGGATCCGGGATGGCGCTGATCGTCGACGAGTTCGCGCTCCTCCTCGACCTGGCTGACGTGTACTGGGAGAAGCAGGGGCGCTGGTCGGTCGACCTCGGCGTCGGGCTCATCGCTGCTGCAGGCACCCTGCTCGAGGGCGCACCGGTCCTGCGCCGCCTGCGTCGCGAGGGGGCTGGGTGAGTTGCAGTCAACCGCGGGGGCCCCGTGATCGGATGCCGGCGGGCGCCTATGCCAGGGAGAGGAACAGGCGCTCCAGCTCCTCCTCCGACGGTGCACCATCGGCTGCTGGGTGAGCGGCGCATTGACGCAACCCCGTCGCGACGATCTTGAACCCCGCTCGGTCCAACGCACGCGAAGCGGCAGCCAGTTGGGTCACCACATCCGTGCAGTCCCGGCCCTCCTCGATCATGCGGATCACACCGCCGATCTGGCCCTGCGCCCGTCGCAGCCTCTTGAGCACGGCTTCCAGCTCAGCAACGTCCAGTTCCATCCGTTCCTCCGGCTGCTCGGTCCCGGCGGATCCCCGCCGGCTGTCCAGCAGCAAGCTTACCCCCCGGGGTAGCTGTCCCGTGGCCCTTGGGGACGTGCGGGGGCGGAATACCGCTGAGGTGCCGACTGTTGGCAACCTGAGTGTGAGCTATACCCTAGAGGGTATATCGACGGAGTAGGCAGACCAGGAGGTGGTTGCTGATGGCAGTAACAGAGGTCGGAGTCGCAGTGTTGGCGGCGGCGCGAAAGGACGGCGCGGTGGTGCTGGACGTGCGGGAGCCCGACGAGTACGTCGCCGGCCATGTCCCCAACGCCCGCCTGATCCCGCTCTCCGAGTTGGCCGCCCATGTCGGCGAGTTGCCCCGCGCGCGGCGCATCTACGTGATCTGCGCCAGCGGCAACCGCTCGGTGGCGGCGGCGGACTGGTTGGCGCGGGCCGGGTTCGAGTCGGTGTCGGTGGCCGGCGGCACCACGGCATGGCAGCAGGCTGGCTACCCCGTGGTGCGCGGCGCTCGGGAGGGGGCGGCATGAGCGTGACGGCTGCTGGTGCAACGACGGCGGTGCGCGTCGAGACGATGGGCACCGAGAGCCTCGGTGATCGCAGCTACCTGGTGACCGACGGCGAGGTCGCGCTCGTCGTCGATCCCCAGCGGGACATCGACCGGGTGCTCGAGATGGCGGGGCGCCTCGGCGTGCGGATCACCCACGTCGCGGAGACCCACCTCCACAACGACTACGTGACCGGCGGCCTGGCACTCGCCCGGGCGACCGGGGCCACCTATCTGGTGCCGGCCGGCGCCGACGTGTCCTTCCAACGCCGGGCGGTGACCGACGGCGAGGAGATCGAGGTGAGCCCCCGCCTCGGTGTCGTGGTGATCGCGACACCCGGTCACACCTTCCACCACGTGGCTTACGCGCTGGAGATCGACGGTGATCGTGCCGGTGTGTTCAGCGGCGGCTCGCTGCTCTACGGCTCGGTTGGCCGCCCCGATCTGGTCGGGCCCGAGCACACCGAGGAGCTGGCCCACGTCCAGTACGACTCGGCGCGCCGGCTCGGCCGGGAGCTGCCGGGCGACGCCGCCGTCTACCCGACGCACGGGTTCGGCAGCTTCTGCTCGGCTACCCAGGCGACCGGGGAAGCGTCGACCATTGCGGCAGAGGCGCAGTCCAACCCGGCGCTGAGCATGGACGAGGGCGACTTCGTGTCCTCGCTCCTGGCCGGTCTGGACGCCTACCCGGCCTACTACGCGCACATGGGCGCGGCGAACGCCGCCGGTCCGGACCTGGCCGACCTCTCACCGCCGGAACCAGTCGACGCCGCCGAGCTGTCGCGCCGGATCGACGCCGGGGAGTGGGTGGTCGACCTGCGGGAGCGCCGCGCATTCGCCCGCTCCCATGTGGCGGGCAGCTTCAACTTCGGTCTCGACGGCGCGCTGGCCACCTACCTCGGGTGGCTGATCCCCTGGGGGACGCCGCTCACCCTGCTGGGCGAGAGCCCTGAGCAGGTGGCGGTCGCCCAGCTGGAGCTCGCCCGCATCGGCATGGACCGCCCGACCGGAGCGGCGGCCGGGTCCCCCGACGAATGGGTCATGACCGGCCGCGAGTTGCGTGCCTTCCGGAGGGCCACTTTCGGCGAGCTTGCAGCGGCCCGCACCGAGGACGGCGGCCCCGTCGTGTTGGACGTGCGGCGCCGCCTCGAGTGGGAGGAGTCCCACATCCCGGGAGCGCTCCACATCCCGCTGCACGAGCTCACATCCCGCCTCGACGAGCTGCCCACGGCGGAGATCTGGGTGCATTGTGCTGCCGGATACCGCGCTTCGATCGCGGCGTCGATCCTCGATGCCGACGGCCGCAGCGTGGTTGCCATCGACGACGACTACGACCCGGGCGCGTCCCGCGCCGGGCTGACTGTCGAGGGAGACCGGCGAGGATGACCTGCCCGCCCCCGCCGGCGACGCCCCCTGTCCTCGGATCTGCGCTTGGCTGGAGGTGCAGGCTGTGCTACGCCTAGTTCACCACGAGTGAACGGAGACCTGCATGGCCATGTACGCCGTCGTCGACCCCACGACCGGGGAGACGATCAGGGAGTACCCGACGGCTTCTGACGCAGAGCTGCGAGCTGCGATCGAGCGAGCCGACGGGGCGCATCGCGGTTGGTCGGCGTCGACGACGGCTGCCGAGCGGTCAGCGCTGATGCGCCGGGTGGGCGAGCTGCACGCCCAACGACGCGAGGAGCTGGCGGGGATCATCACGAGGGAGATGGGCAAGCCGGTCGAGCAGGCGTTGGCCGAGGTGGACTTCGCCGCCGCGATCTACGAGTTCTACGCCGACAACGGCGAGAGGTTCACGGCCGACGAGCCGATCGAGTTGCTTGCCGGGGAAGGCTCTGCTGTCGTCCGCCGCACCTCGGTGGGGGCGCTCCTCGGCATCATGCCCTGGAACTTCCCGTACTACCAGGTGGCGCGGTTCGCGGGGCCCAACCTCGTCGTCGGCAACACGATCCTGCTCAAGCATGCGCCCCAGTGCCCCGAGTCGGCCGAGGCGATGCAGCGGATCTTCGACGAGGCGGGCTTCCCTCCGGGGGCGTACGTGAACGTCCGCGCCTCCAACGAGCAGGTCGAGTGGATGATCGCCGACCCGCGGGTGCGCGGCGTGTCCGTGACCGGCTCGGAGCGTGCGGGGGCCGCGGTAGCGGAGATCGCCGGGCGCAACCTCAAGAAGGTGGTCCTCGAGATGGGCGGCTCCGACCCGTTCATCGTTCTCAGCACCGACGACCTGGACAGGACCGTGGAGGAAGCCGTCCTGGCCCGCCTCGACAACACCGGCCAGAGCTGCAACGCCGCGAAGCGTTTCATCGTGGCCGACGAGCTCTACGAGCCGTTCCTGGAGAAGTTCACCGCCGCGCTCACGGCAGTCCGGCCCGGCGACCCGCGCTCCCCCGACACCGTGATCGGCCCTCTGTCGTCGGCAGTCGCTGCCCAACGGCTGGAGGATCAGGTCGAGCGCGCCCTCGCAAAGGGAGCGAAGTTGGTCGCGGGCGGTAAGCGGGATGGCAACTTCTTCGAGCCGACGGTCCTGACCGACATCACGCCCGACAACGACGCGTACAGCGAGGAGCTCTTCGGTCCGGTCGCGCAGGTCTATCGCGTGGCGTCGGAGGACGAGGCGGTGGCGATAGCCAACGACACGCCCTTCGGCCTCGGCTCGTACCTCGTGACAACCGACCCCCAACAGGCGGCGCGCGTCGCCGACAGGATCGAAGCCGGGATGGTCTACGTGAACATCGTCGGCGCCGACGGGGCTGAGTTGCCGTTCGGCGGTGTCAAGCGGTCGGGGTTCGGCCGGGAGCTCGGGCGCTACGGGATGGACGAGTTCGTCAACAAGAAGCTCATTCGCGTCGGGCCTTGAGCACGACGGGTCCATCGGGCACCGGATCGCGTACTCGGCCGGCGTGACCGGCGACGAGCTCCACCCACGGGTAGCGGCCGTCGCCGAAGTGCTCGCCGTTGCCGCCCCGGGCACGCAGGTGCGCCAGCTGGAGGCATCCACCCGCACCGCGGTCGAGGCCGCCGCCGCCGTCGGCTGCGAGGTGGGTGCCATCGCCAGCAGCCTGGTGTTCGCAGCCGACGACGGTCCGGTGCTCGTGCTCACGAGCGGTGCCCACCGGGTGGACATGGCGTTGGTCGGGCGGCTCACGGGCATCAGCGGCCTGCGCCGGGCGACCCCCGACGAGGTCCGGGCCGCCACCGGCCAGGCGATCGGCGGCGTCGCTCCCGTCGGCCACCCGGCGCCGCTGCGGACGATCGTGGACGAGGACCTCGCCCGCTACCCCACGGTCTGGGCGGCGGCTGGTACCCCGCACGCCGTGTTCGCCACCACCTTCGAGCAGCTCGTGGAGATCACAGGGGGCACCCCCCTCTGCGTGTCGGCCAGCTCCGACGACAGCGGGTAGTCACCGGCTCGCAGCCGGCGCCCGAGGAGTACCGGGCCGGCGCCGGCGCCGGCGCCGGCGTGTCGCAGGCATCGCCGTGTCGGCGTGCCGCGGTGAGCAGGGCGCGTGGTATCCGCAGCCCGCGGGCGCGAGGCTGGCGCTCCGGTGAGCCAGCAGCAATCGAGGGGTCCCCGCGCGCCCGGGGACGGGACGGGCCGGCCTCCGGGCACCGACCGCCGCGCGCCACAGGAGGACCGCCATGGTGCCGGAGCAACGCCGGCCGAGCATCCCGGGCCGGACCGGATGTGGCGCGCCGGCCGACACTCCTCGGGCGGCGGCGGCCCCACCCTCCACATCGCCCGGATGGTGTCAGGGTGGCCGGGTGCGGTGGTCCTGCTGGTAGGGGTAGCCGTGGTCGGGAGCCTCGCCCTGGCCGGGATCCTCGATCCGGTGGTCGTCGACCGCGGCCCCGCCCTGTGGGTGGTGGTAGGCATGGCCGGCGTGGGCGTGGCGGTCAGCCTTGCGACCCGCCCGGCGCGATGGTGGTGTTCGACAGCACTGGTGCTGGCAGCTGTGGTGGCGGTGGTGGTGACGGCCGTGTGGGCGTGGATCCGGGCGTCCGGGCTGACGGGTGGCACGCCGTACCCGGCCAGCTTCCTGGTGCTCAGCGCCCTGGCTCTCTTTGCCCTCGGAGCAGCGGTCACCGGCCTGCGGCATGGGGGCTTCGCTCTGCGCACCACGCGGGTCCTCGCCGGTCCCGCTGCCGTGCTGGCGGTGTTCTTGGTCATCGACTCCTTCTACGGGTACTGGCCGACCGTGGGGACACTCCTCGGGCACCCACTGCCCGGCCAGGTGTCCAAGCGGAAGCTCGCCGCCGCCATCCACAACGGGCGCGGCCTGCCGCCGAGCGGGGAGTTCGGCCCGGTCCTGATCCCCGGCCGGAGCGTGGGGTTCCGGCCGTCGGATTCCTATGTCTGGCTGCCCCCGGACTTCAACCGGGTGGATCACGCCAACCTGCCGGTGATCGTCACCTTGACGGGCATCCCCGGCCGGGCCGTCGACTGGGCGCGCGCCGGCGGGGCGGTTGGCGCCTCGGCAGCTTGGGCCCGCCGTCACGGCGGCCAGGCGCCCGTCGTCGTGATGGTGGACGAGAACGGCCTGCCCAACCACGACACCGAGTGCCTCGACAGCCGTCAGGGGCCGGCCTTCCGGTACCTCACCCAGGCGGTGCCCGCTTGGATCGTAAGGGTCCTCGGGATCCGTGAGGAGCCACAACGCTGGGGGTTGGCGGGGTTCTCAGAGGGTGGGACCTGCACGCTCGTGCTCGCGTTGAAGGACCACGGCCTCTTTGGCCGGTTCATGGACATCTCTGGCGACGCCGCTCCCGACTTTGGGACCAATGGCCGCCTCACCCTACCGGTCCTCTTCGACGGCAGCGTGGCCCGCCAGCGAGCCTGGAACCCGAGGCTGCTCATGGCCCGGCGCCGCTATCCCCATCTGGAAGGGTGGTTCGCCGCCGGCCTGCAGGACAAGGGCCATCACCTCATCGAGCCCATCCTGGCGCGGGACGCGGCGCTCGCCGGCATCGACGTCCACACCTGGTGGGCGCGCGGCCACCACACCTGGACCTTCGCCCGCCAGGCGTTCAAGCACCTCTACCCCGCATTCGCCGGGTCCCTCGAGGCGGGGAGCCGCTCGCCGCGTCGCTACGGACCCGTGCAGGCCCGCACCGTGGCCCGTGTGTCGGGCAGCGTCCCGGCGCCGGCGCCGGCGCCGGGCGACGTCTCGACGCCGGCCAAGAGGTCCCGCCTGCCCCGACCCGGCACCATCGGAGCCGTCACGATCCCCGGCGCGGCTGTCGGCTTCGACGCCGCGACCGCCTACCTGTGGCTGCCCCCCGACTATCGCAGCGTTCCCCGGGCATCCGTTCCGGTGATAGTCACCCTCACCGGCATCCCCGGGCGCGCCCTCAACTGGGCGCACGTCGGCGGCGTCCTCGCCACGTCGGACAGTTGGGCCCGGAGCCATCACGGCCGTGCACCGGCTGTCCTCATGTTGCAGGAGAACGGTGCTGCCCAACACGACACCGAGTGCCTCAACAGCCGCGAGGGTCAGGCGCTCAGCTACCTGACACGAGTGGTCCCGGCCTGGATCACCGCGAGGCTCGGCATCCCGCACGACCCGCGGAGGTGGGGGCTGGTCGGCTTCTCCGAGGGCGGCACCTGCTCGCTCCTGCTCGCCCTCACCGCCCACGCCCTGTGGGGCCGCTTCATGGACATCTCCGGTGACGCTGCCCCCGACTACGGCACCAGCGCCGCCGAGGGACTCAGGGTTCTCTACGGCGGCAATGTCGCCGCCGAGAGGGCCCACACACCCCGGCTGCTCATGCGCACCCACCGCTACCCCCAGCTGGAGGCATGGTTCGCCGCCGGCTTGGAGGACAAGGGCCACCATCTCATCGAACCGATCCTCGCCCGGGACGCGGTACGGGCCGGCATCCGTGTCCACACCTGGTGGGTCCCCGGCCGGCACACCTGGGTGTTCGCCCGGCGAGCGTTCGAGCACTTCTACCCGAGCTTCGTCCGGGCGCTCTACGGACCCTCCTCTGCGCCGAGGCGCCCGCCAGGTTGACCTGGCGTTGACCTGGCGTTGATCTGGGCGTTGATCTGGCCTTGACTGCGGCGCCGAGCGGCGCCAACCGCCGGCCAGGCTCTGCCGCCGGCCAGGCTCTGCCGCCGGCCAGGCTCTGCCGCCGGTCAGGTCTTGCCGCCGGTCAGGTCTTGCCGCCGGCCAGGTCTTGCCGCCGGCCAGGCTCTGCCGCCGGTCAGGTCTTGCCGCTGCCGGGATCGATGCGGACGACGAGCAGGGCGATGTCGTCCTCGTTGGGGCCGGGGGTGCGCTCCATCCGAGTGAGCACGGCGTCGGCGAGCCCCTCCACGTCGCCTTCGGCCGCTGCAGCGCCGACGATGCCGGCGAGCCGGTCGATGCCGTCGCCAAACCCCACCTGCCGGTCCTCGGCGAGACCGTCGGTGTAGGCGAGGACGGTGTCGCCGGGGTGGAGCGCAAGGGTGACCTCCTGGTACGGCCCGAGCTCCAAGCCGAGGGGCGGACCCCGGGGCGCCCAGAGGGGCCTGGCGGGTCCGTTGGCGGGCCACACGATCAGGGGGAGGTGGCCGGCGGATGCGACCCGCAACTGTGTGCGGCCGGGGTCGCTGACGGCGACCACTGCGGTGGCGAAGCGATGCAGGTCGATGTCACCGTCGTCCTGGTCGAGGATGGCACCGGCGAGTTGCGCATCGACGACGGCGAGGATCTGGGCTGGGCTCAGCCCTGCGCGGGCGGCGGTGCAGACGGCGGCCCGGGCCTGTCCCATGAGAGCGGCAGCGTCGATGCCGTGGCCGGAGATGTCGCCGACGGCGAAGGCGAAGCTGTCCTGGCCGAGGTCGAGCAGATCCCACCAGTCGCCGCCGACGAGGTGGTCGGCCCCGCTCGGCAGGTAGCGGGTCGGGCGCTCACACCCGCGATGTGCCGCGCCTTGGAGGGCAGCAGGGCGCGTTGGAGGCGCTGGGCGGCCCAGCGGTCCTGCTCCGGGGAGCGGATCTCGGTGAAGCTCGCGGCGTGCCCGGCGTCGACTTCCGCTGTCACGTCGGCAGCGAGGTGGATCGCGCCGGCCAACGATCCGTTCGAGGCGCGGATCGGTCCCAAGTTGCTGTTCACCACCCGGTGCCGGCCATCGGCGCCGAGGTCCTCGTCGGGCGCACCCGGTCGAGCCATCCCTCCACCCACATTCGCTCACGGCATTGCTCCGCACAGGCGCCGGTGGGGCTGGGTCGACAACCACTCTCCGAAGGCCCTGGATGCTAGACCAGCTACCCGGGTTCGTCCAGGGCGCGTTCCAGGAGCGTCCAGGCCTTCGTGCCAGCCCGTGCCAGCTGTAGCCATGCGCAGCTGCTCCACGAAGTGCCCCTCTCCTACGGGAAGCGGCAGGCCTGCCGCAGCACCGACTTCCCAGTGAGGCCGACGTATGCCCAAACAGTCTTCCCGCCGCCGACCCGGCGGTCCTGGCCCCACTGCTGGCTGAACGCGTCCACCAGCGGCAGGCCACGACCGCCGAGACTGTGGCCATCGGGGAGCCGGGCCCGGGCGGTGTCGTCGTTGTTGTCGGTGACGGTGACCTCGAGGCGTTCCCTGTGCGCTCCCACCGAGAGCCCGACGGCGCCGGTCGAGAACTTGATGGGATGCAGGAGCGCAGCGCTGCTCTTGCGTGACGGGCCCGGGTTGGTGCGATTGGCCTGAACGCCGATTCGAGGAGAACCTGCCGTGTCGGT
>JAJZJY010000401.1 GCA_021809885.1 Actinomycetes bacterium | reverse complement strand
GGACGTAGCCACCGGCGGCGGCGATCGACACGTACTCCACCGAGGGGCCGGCGGTGCCCCCGGCCGGCGCGGCGGCGGCCACCGTGGCAGGGAACAGGGCCCAACACGCCGCGCCCAGAGCCAGCATGAGCAACCGGGCGGCGCCGGGCCGCCTCGGCACGGACAGACGAGCAGCATGACCTCGAGCCATCTCCACCCCTCCTTGAGTAAGACTTGTGGCGGGCATCCTGCCACACCGGCTCGATCCCCCGCCTCCCGGTCGCTCCAACCGACAGCCCGAACCCCCTTTCAGATCCTCGGGGCCCACGGAGCTCCCAGGAAGGGGAACGACACGGTGACCCTGGTGCCGGCGCCCGGCGTGCTCTCGACGTCGACGCTGCCGCCGTGAGCGGCGGCAAGCTCGGAGACGACGGCCAGTCCTACGCCCGATCCGGGCACGCCATGAGCTGCCTCTCCGCGGAAGAACCGCTCGAAGACCTTCCCCTGTTCCTCCGGCGGGATCCCGATGCCGGTGTCGGAGACGACTACACGCGCGGTCTGCTGGTCTCGCTCCACCTTCAGGGCCACCCGACCCCCGGCGGGTGTGAATTTCGCCGCGTTGGACAGCAGGTTGACCACCAGCTGCTCCACACGACCGGCGTCGGCGAGGATCGTCGTCGGTGTCAGCTCGGTCGTCAGCTCCACGGCCCGCTCGGAGAAGAGCGCCCCCATCCGGTCAGCGGCCTCCACGGCGATCGCGGCCAGGTCGACGTCCTCCCTGCGCAGGGAGAGGCCGGCCGCCTCGGCCGCCGCCAGCACCTGGAGGTCCTCCACGAGGCGGCTCAGGCGGCGAACCTCGTCGTCGAGGGAGGACACCGCCGCCGGTGTGAGCTCCTCCACCCCGAGCTCGAGTGCTTCGAGCTCGGCGCGCAGCACGGCGAGGGGTGTCCGCAGCTCGTGGGCGAGGTCGGCGACGATGGCTCGGCGGGAGGCGTCGGCCCGCTGCAGGTGAGCTGCCATGCCGTCGAAGGTCCGGGCGAGCTCGTCGATCTCGCGGGGCGCCACCACCTCGCCGACGCGGCTGCCCAGGTCTCCCGCCCCGAGCCGGCGTGCCGCTTCGGTGAGTGACCGGACGGGAGCCACGAGCCGCCGCGACGCGATCGCGGCCGCCGTGAGCGCCACGAGCGCAGCCATCGCCGACGCGGCGGCAACGGCAACGGCAATGGCATGGCGGAGCCTCACCTCCTGCGAGGTGAGGCCCGAAGCCGGGAAGCCCACCAGGGCCGTGCCGACCCGGCGGCCGTCCACGATGATGGGGAACACCTTGGACGCGCCCGCCGCCCCGGCACTCGCCACGTCCAGCAGGCGGCGCCCGGAGGTGATCAGCTCGAGGCCGAGGCCCGTGCTCCTGGCCAGCTCGCCCACGGGCGTGAGGCTCGACGCCCGCCACGCACCCCGCGCCGCGTAGGTCGAGCGCAGCGTGGCGACGATCACCCGGGCCGTCGACAGCTCCCGCTCCCGACCCGCGGCACCGAGGTCGGTGTCGACGACGAAGAGGGTCACGACGGCTAGTAGTGCGACCGATACGAGCGCGACCCCGAGGGAGCCCACGAGTAGGCGCCGCCGGAGGCTCCCGCCACGGCGGGGCAAGCGTCTCAGGCGTCGCGCTGGAGGCACAGGCGGTACCCGGCGCCGATGATCGTCTCGATCACAGAAGGGCTCTCGGGGCTGTCCTGCAACTTGCGGCGCAGGTTCTTCACGTGCGAGTCGACCACACGCTCGTATCCTTCCCATTCGTAGCCGCGCACGGAGTTGACCAGCTCGGCGCGGGAGCAGACCCGGCCCGGCACCCGCGCCAGGGCGCAGAGGATCCCCCATTCGGTCGGGGACACCTGGACCTGGCCGCCCCGCATGCGGACCTCGTGACGCTGGTCGTCGATGACGAGCAGCCCGCCGCCGAAGGAAGACGGAGCGGTCCCGGCGGGCGCCAGCCCTCCCCGGCGCAACAGGGCGAGGACCCGCAACACCAGCTCCCTGGAGCTGAAGGGCTTGGTCAGGTAGTCGTCGGCGCCGAGCTCCAACCCCCTGATGCGGTCCTCCTCGCTCGCCCTTGCCGTGAGCACCAGCACCGGCACGTCGTAGCTGCGGCGGAGCTCCCGCAAGACGTCTTCCCCGTCGATGTCCGGCAGCCCGAGGTCCAACACGACCACGTCCGGCCGGACCCGCGAGCCGATCGTGAGCGCCTCGGCACCCGATCCCGAGGTGAACACCGTCAGCCCCTCGCCCTCGAGAAAGGCGCGTACCAGCCCACGCAGCTTCGCCTCGTCCTCGACGACCAGCACCACGGCACCCACGCCGAGAAGCTACGCCTCCCCGCAGGCGTCGGTGCGATGCCCGCACGCACACCGGCGGATGTGTGCCTCGCTCAGGCGGGCGCCGGCCGGATTACCGCACCGCTCAGCGCAGGCGGGAGGAGCCCGGGCAGTGCGCGGCGCAATGCCCGCTCGCGCACATACGGCAGGGGCACGGTCGGGTCGGGGCTGTCGATCTCACGGCCCATGCGGTGCCCGTCGAACACGATGTCGGCGAGCACCCTCGGCGCCACGCAATCGCCGATCCGGTACACCGCCTCCACCCCGTTGGCCTCGAGCCTCGCCGGGTCGGCCACCACCTGCCGGTAGATGGCGTCGTCGGAACGCCGCTGCGTGACCAGCACCACGGCGTCGGCGGGCACCTGGAAGTCCTCGTCGAACTCGGACACCCCGGCGCAGAAGCCGGGGCCGACCTCACCGAGGGTGATGTTGCGGGCGACCCGCACGTTGCAGTCGTGCAGGTGGCGGCGAAGCATCGGTCCCTCGAGGGTCTCGTCGGTGAACGGCGCCACCACCTCGAAGGGCGTGATGATGCGCACGTCGTAACCCTCCAGGCACAGCAACTCGGCGACGCCGGCCGCCACGTAGTACCCGTCGGTGTCGTAGACCTCGACGCGGTGCCCCGGTGGCCGCTTGCCCTCGAGCATGATCTGCTCGGGCGTCAGCACGTGCGGCAGGCTGGCGTCGGCACCGACCACGGGCTCGTGGGTCACGCCCGACATGCCGTCGCCCGCCCAGTGCGAGCCGGTGGCGACCACGACGATCTCGGCGCCGTAGTCGGCCACGCCGGCAGCGTCGAGGCACACGCCGGTGATCGTCTCGACGTTGCGGAGCTTGTCGAGCTGGATGCGTCGGTGGTTCACGAACCGGGACCACTCGCCGAGCCCCGGCAGTTGCGACGCCCAACGCAGGTGACCGCCGATCTCCGGGCTGGCGTCGACGAGGTGCACCCGCCGCATACCCCGCTTCCCCAATACCACGGCGCACTCCATCCCCGCCGGCCCGGCACCGAGGACGAGGACGTCCCTGTCGGCGTTCGCCGCCGGCCCGAAGCGCTCGGGGTGCCATCCTCGCCGGTACTCCTCGCCGGCGGTGGCGTTTTGGGTGCAGCCGAGGTGCTGGCCGTTCTCCGCCCGAGATATGCACAGGTTGATGCCCATGCACTCGCGGATGTCGTCGAGGCGGCCCTCCTCGATCTTCTTCGGGAGGAAAGGGTCGCTGATCGACGGCCTCGCCGCGCCGATCACATCCCACCCCCCTCCACGCACGATGTCCGCCATGCGGTCAGGGTCGGTCATCCGCGACACGCCCACGATGGGTTTGTCCGTGGCCTTGCGGACATAGGCGGTGAGCTCGAGCTGGAAGCCCGCCTTCGCGAAGCGGGAGGTGGACGAGTCCCGCATCCATTCGGTGACACTGCCGATGTTGACGTCCCACAGGTCGACGAACTCGTCCGCCATCCGCACGAACGCCACCGTCTCGTCGTGGTCGATCCCTCCCACTCCCATGGCGTCAGCGGCGATCCGGGCCACCACCGCGCAGTCTCGGCCCACGGCGCGCTTCACCCGCTCGAGGGTCTCCAGCCAAAATCGGGCCCGGTTCTCCAGGGAGCCCCCGTACTCGTCGGTCCTCTTGTTGTAGTGCGGCGACAGGAACTGTCCGGGCAGGTAGCTGTGCCCGCCGTAGACATACACGATGTCGAAGCCGACGTCGCGCGAGCGGACGGCGGCGGCCTCCCACGCTTCTTGGACCCGACGGATGTCGTCACGGTCCATCTCCTTGGGGACATCGGGCGGTGTGTCGGGCACCGTCTCGCTCGCGATCTGGGACGGGCCGAGCGCAGGCAGGCGGCTGTGGCGCCGGCCGCCGTGCACGCCGGAGTGGTGCAGTTCGATCCCGGCGAGCGCGCCGTGGGCGTGGACCTCGTCGACCATGAGCGACAGGTTGTGGGCGTCCTCGTCGTCCCAGATCGTCGCCGACGCGTAGGGCTGCTCGTCGGAGTCGGGGCTCACAGGGGCGTACTCGGTGCACACCGCCGCCCAGCCGCCCTCGGCCTTGACGGCGCGGTGGCGGGCCTGGGTGCCCGGCTTGTCGGTGCCGAACCCCGTGCAGTGCGGCACCTGGTAGAACCGGTTGCGCAACACCTTGGGGCCGATCGCCACCGGCTCGAAGAGGATGTCATGGCGTGGGTCGCGTGGCACGGTGCCCTCCATCTTGAACGACGGTTCAGGCTAGCCGGCGGCGTCGAGCGGCACGGTCGGGATGACGTCGGGTGCCTCCAGGCGGGTTGCACCGGCGGCGCGGTCGTCGGCGGCCCGCTGGCTCTCGAGCTCTGCCTCCACCCGGCGGGCGTAGTGGCCGACCTCCTCTGCGCGCCGGCAGGCGTCCCAGCCGAGCAGCGGTGCCATCAGCTCCGCAACCCGGGGGGCAGCCGCCAGGCCCCTGTCGCTCGCCTCGAAGCTCAGCCTGGTGCGCCGGGCGAGGACATCCTCGACGTGGCGGGCGCCCTCCGAGGCTACGGCGTAGACGACCTCGGCGCCGAGGTACCCGCCGGCGCCGCCGCCGGGCAGCGGGGCGGCGAGATCGGGCGAGGCGGCCAGGGCGAGCAGCTCGGGCATGCGCGAGCCGTACCGGCCGAGGAGGTGCTCGACGATGGCGGGCCCCAACCCCGAGTCGGCGGCCA
>JAJZJY010000400.1 GCA_021809885.1 Actinomycetes bacterium | reverse complement strand
GCCGCGCCGCCCAGGTGGCGTGGCAGGCTACGGGGATGGTGGCGGCCCGCTCACGACGGCCGGGTCGCGGGCGGCGACGCCACCGGGCGGGCACCGCCCTGGCGGCAGGGCTGGGGGCGTTGGTGGTGGCGGCGGTGGTAGCGGCGCTCGTGCCGGTTCCCTACGAGGCGATCACGCCGGGGACCGGCATCCCGGTGTCGACACTCGTGACGGTGCCGCCGGCCCACCGGCACAGCCACAAGGGCGCCGTGGTGCTGACCGACGTCGAGCTGGTGCCGCTGCGGGCGCTCACCTGGCTGTACTACAAGCTGCAATCGGGCGACCAGGTGGTGCCGACGTCGGAGCTGACCGGGTCGGCGACGGCGACCCAGTACGACGAGCAGGGCGTGATCGACATGGCGAACGCCCGCCAGGCGGCGACGGTGGTGGCGCTGCGGACGCTCGGCTACGGGGTGCGGGCGGTGGCCGACGGGGTGATCGTGTACGACACCGTCCCGGGCTCGCCGGCGGCCCGGGCGCTGAAGGTGGGCCAGGTGGTGACGGCGCTCGACGGGACGCCCACGGTCGACCTGGCGGCGCTCGCCCGTGCCATCGACGCCCGGTCGCCGGGGACGGTGGTGACCCTGGCCGTCCACCCCTTCGGGGGTGGCCGCAGCGGGAAGGTGCGGGTGCGGCTCGGCCAGCTACGGGTGCAGCGCAGCGGCGGTCAGCTGCTCCTCGCCTGCCTCCCGGCGGGTGCCCGGCCGGCGGGGGCGAAGCCGCCGGCCGGCACCCCGACGACGTGCCTCGGGATCACCGCCCCGACGGCCCAGTCGGAGCAGTCGTACCGGGTCACCGGGCTGCCCTTTCCGGTGCACCTGTCGAGCGACGGCATCGTCGGCCCGTCGGCCGGCCTGTCGTTCACCCTCGGCCTGCTCCAGGTGCTCGCCTCGAGGGACCTCACGGGTGGCCGGCGGGTGGCGGCGACCGGGACGATGTCGGTGACCGGACAGGTCGGCCAGGTGGGTGGGGTGGCCCAGAAGACGACCGCCGTGGAGGCGGCCGGTGCCACGGTGTTCCTCGTGCCGGCCGCCGAGGCCGCCACGGCGCGGGCGCGGGCGAACGGCCACCTGAAGGTGCTCGGCGTGACGAGCATCGCCCAGGCGATCGGAGATCTCCGGCGTCTCGGCGGCCGTCTCGGCCGTCTGCCGGGACGTTCGAGGTCGTAGGCTCTCCGCCGTGCCCGAGCCGAGAACGATCGCCCTTGCCCCCCTCGGGATGAGCCCCGAGGAGATCGCCGGTCGCAGCTTCGCTGTGGTCCGCCGCGGTCTCGACCCCGACGCCGTCCGCCGCTTCCTCGAGGAGGTGGCCGGGGTGGTGCGCCAGGCGCGGGCGCGCGAGCTGGAGCTGCAGAGCCGGCTGGTCGACGCCGAGCAGCGGGCGGCGTCGCCGGTGCTCGACGAGGCCGTGCTGTCGGCTGCCCTCGGCGCCGAGACGGCCCGGGTGCTGAAGGTGGCCCACGAGGCGGCCCAGGAGGTCGTCCAGAAGGCCGAGCAGCGCGCCGCGGCGTTGCTCGAGCAGGCATCGACCGTGCACGCCACAAGGGGCGCCGAGGCCGAGGCGGAGGCCGACGCCGTGCTCGACGAGGCGCGCCGGGCCGCCGAGGACATCGTGGAGCGCACCAAGGCCGAGTGCCGGTCGACCCTCGAGCACGCCCGCCAGGCCCGCCGGCGCGTCCTCGACGACCTGGCCCGGCGCCGGCGCGACCTGCACGGCCAGATCGAGCAGCTGCGCGCCGCAAAGGACACCCTCTCGGGCATCTTCGGCGAGGCGGCCGCCGAGCCAGTCTTTGAATTGGACCACCTCAGCCGCAAGCTGCAGCAGGGCGGTCACCGGATCGCTCAAGGGCTCGTAGGACGGCACCATCCGGGCGGCCTTGGCCTCCACAACGCGGACTTGAGCCGCCCTTCGGGCTTGCGGGCTCGCGCCGCCATGAAGTCGGCACCTTGAGCCGCCCACCAGCGGGGCTCGCTTGCACGGGCCACCTGAGCGGGTAGTTGCTCCGCAGTGGGTCATGGCAGTTCCTCCACTTGGATCACCCACCGGGGCGGGCCATCGGTTGCGTACCTCTTGCGGGCGGTCAAATCCACTACCTGGGAGTCATCCCTCCACAACGGACTGCAGCCGTCGAGCAGGCACTTGACGAAGTTGTCGAGGTCCGGCCTTCGAGTGGGAAGCGCCGTCGGCCGGTCACGCTTGGGGATGCTGGCGGGCTGGCGCAGGTAGGCGGTCACGGCAACGCTCAGAGGGCCAGCGAAGGGCTCGCCATCGCCCAGGGCAGCCAGAGCACACTGCCGAATTTGCCACATGGCCTCGCTCGCATGGCTGGGTACGTACCCGTGCGCCTTGCCACCTCGGACGGCGACGCGGGGCCTGGGCATCGCCACCGGATCGGCGATCACCTCAAACCGGATCATGGGTGTGCCTCCAGGCTGGCGAAGATACGGTCGCACTCGGCGAAGTAGTCGCGGAAGAGCTGCTCAAGCTCCGCGAGGGCCGCCCACACTGGCAGGTAGGCCACGTTGACCGCTGCCAAGGTATCGGCCAGGGTGTCCAAGTTTGGGCCTGTTTTGGCCCCAAACCGGCCCTCGGTGTTGTCCTGCGGGTAGGGCTGAGATCGGGGGAGCTGACGGTAACAGGTCTTATCGACAGCTCCCACTTCGGAGCCGGTCAGCCGCTCGCCGGGCACGGCGGTCACGCCTGCGCGCCTTCGTCCTGGGGGAGCTGTCCCAACAGGGCCACGATCTCCCGGCTCCTGGGCTTGAGCCAGCGCTCGGCGTCCGCGTCCCAGCTCTCGCGGTCCTGCCAGGTGCTCAGCCGCTCGGTCGGGTCGATGGTGGGCGCGAGCTTCCAGCGGCCGTTGCGCCGCTCCAGGATGGCACCGCAAGCTCTCGCGCCCAAGAGTCGGCCATAGATACCCTGGGGAGCGTCGGCGTCGCCAGAGGCAAGCTGGAGCAGGCGAGCCCATAGCTCGGTGCCTGATAGGTCCGGCCTGGGGTCTTCGCCCACCTGCGACGGCCACGCCAGGTCCGACGGGTCGGCCTGCCAGGTGCGGGCCTGGCGCTCCACCAGCTCCACCAGCTCGGCTTTGTGGGCGACCACCTCGGGCCGCAGTTCATCCGGGATAAGGGCCACGGGCGACAGGGCGATCCTGCCAGGGCCGGACAGCCGGACGGTGACGCCAACCGCACTGAGCCGCTCCAGCAGGGCCTCCGGGCTCACGGTTCCCACTCCGGCACGGCGGCGAGCCCGAGCAGCTCAGGTTGGGCTGGGATGCCATCGGTGGAGGGTTTAGGCGAGGGCTCTTCAGCCCGAAGAGCGCCAAGATCGCCCGAAGAGCGCCAACTATTTTGTATGGCGTCCTTCGGCTCACCTTGGCGTACTTCGGCGTCCTGGGGCGGGTCGGGCAGCCGCCAAACCCAACCGTTGCGGAGCCCGGTCTTGGCCGCTTTGACGCCGAGGGCCACCTTGGCGCGGTCAGTTGTGCGGTCGCTTATCCCGGCCTCGCGACACTGCCGCCGCGCCTCGGTGGCGCTGACAGGGGCATCGGCTAGCACAGACTGCAACACCTGCTCAGCCTCGGCGAGCGCGCCGCCATCCTCGCCGCCCTGGCCAGTGGCGGCCATTAGCTGAGTGGCTGAGAGCGTGGAGGGTCCGCCCCAGGTGAACCGCCCGGCCTCCAGCGAGAACGTCACCCCGTCGGGAGCCGGACAGAGGTTGTGCTTGACGGGCAGGACGTGGCGCTCGGCGATGCCGTCCTGGGCCTGCGGGTCGGTGCCGACGGCGAAGACCGACCGGGCAGCCGCACCCCAGGCTATCGAGCCGGACGCGCGCTGGAGCGCGGTGTCGGCCTGGCCCTTGCGAAGATGCATCACCCCGACGATGGCGCAGCCGTAGCGCTCGGCGAGCTGGGCCAGCGGGGCCAGTAGGCCGCGCACCTCGGCGTCTTTGTAAGAGTCGGCTCCGCCCGAAAACGCCGTCAGCGGGTCAATCACCACCAGGCCAAAGTCTCCGCCTGCGAGCAGTTCCTCCAGCGGGCCAACGTCTGAGAGCAGGAAGCCACGCTCGCCGCGCTCGGTGGTCACGCCCTCCAGGGCGACGATTCGGCGAACGTCCGCGTCGAGAGCGTCGAGCCGTGGCCGCACGGTATCCGCGAGCCCATCCTCAGCGCCGATCAGCAGCACGCTTCGGGGTGCGCGGTTCATATCATCACCGGGCAGCGGCCATCCTCGGCTCACCGCTGCAGCGAGGGCCAGCGTCAGCCAGGATTTGCCCTGGCCCGCGTGGCCGATCACCAGCGAGAGGCGCGCTTGCGGCACCCATCCGCTCCAGAGCCACTCCACCGTCTGAGGTTCAACGTCGGCGAGGTTGACGGTCACAGCGGCCGAAGTCTGAGCCGACACGGCCTGCGCGATAGCCGCCTCGGCGATTCGCTCCAGTCGAGCGTCAGCCACGGCACTGCTCCGCAGCGGCTAGGGCAGCAGCCACCTCGGCCACCGACTCACGCTGCAGCCTTGCCCACATGGCGGTCTCGTGTGGGCCAACGGTGCGGCTCCCGGTCGGTACCCGGAAGGTGGCAGCTAGGGCCAGGGCGAACCGCAGCCGCTCCGCGCACACGGCGCAGGCTGGGGCCGCGCTACGCTGTGGCGGTGCGACGGCTGCGGCTAGCACCGCTGCCTCCACGCGCCGCTGGGACGGGGGTCCTGGCGGCGCTTGACTCTTCGGTGGGTTCGCCGCCGACCATGTGGCCCGCGAGGAATTCGGAGATAGAGTCGGCGGGCACCAGCACCCGCCTATCAATCCGAGCCACTCGCAGCCGCCCGGTCGCGATCAGCTCTCGGGTCTTGGTGATCCCCAGCCTTAGCTCTCGCGCCGCCTCTTCCACCGTAAACATCACCATGCGCACCACCTCCAGCGTCATCGGCTCTCAGCGGAGCCGCTCGCCGGGCAGTATCACCACCTGGCGCAGGGTGATGCAAGATGATGAACCGGAGAT
>JAJZJY010000399.1 GCA_021809885.1 Actinomycetes bacterium | reverse complement strand
CTGTGCCAGGAACAACGTGGGTCCGATGGCGCTGTCACATCTGGATGCGACGCTGGTCCCGTGAGCCACACGAAGACGCTGCGAACGATCGCCGAGCCCTTCGTGGTGGCACCTCCCGGCGGCGCCAGGGTCCGCACCCGGCTGCGGGTGGACGACCACGATGCCAAGGTGCTCGTTGCCGTGGGCAGCCACCTCGGGTCCTTGGCGTCAGGTGACCTCGCGGCACGGTGCAAGGAAGGGGCCATCGACCCAAAGGAGCGGGCCGAGTCACGCCGTGTCCGAAAGCAGGCGCTGACCAAAGCGTCATCGTCTCGGTGGGCAGGGGCACTCACCCGGACCACCGAGGACGCCTATGGCCTCGCGATGCGAAACCTGAAAGCCGAGCGGGTGTCGCTTTCTACGAGGGTGAAGAAGCTCGCCGGACGTACCAAGGCCCCCGCTGGAGTCGAGTTGGGCCACTACCACGGGTACTCGAGCCCGGCCGAGCGCTGGGAGAAGCAGCGGCGGCTCCAGGTCCTCTCTGCAAGGCTGAAGGACGTCGAGGCACAGCTGGAGGCCGGCACCCCGAGTGTCTGTCGGGGCGGGAAGCGACTGGCGCGTCTCCGACACAACCTCTGTGCCGCCGGCCAGAGCGAAGCCGAGTGGCGCAGTGCGTGGGAGGCCTCGAGGTGGTTCATCACCGCCGACGGCGAGAAGGACAAGGCGTGGGGGAACGAGACCATCCGTTGGCACCCGCTCGAGCACTGGGTCGAGCTCAAGCTCCCCGCTCCGCTCACCCACCTGGCCAACCGCCCCTGCGGCCGCTACCGCCTCTCTTGCCCGGTCGCCTTCGCCCACAGAGGAGAGGAGGTCGCGGCTCGAGCCACGACCGGCGCGGTCCGCTACGACATCTCCTACGACCCGAAGAAGGGCCGCTGGTACATCGACGCCTCATGGAAGACGGGCGCCACGCCGATCGCCACCTTGGACCAGCTGCGGCGCGGGCCGGTGGTCGCTCTCGACGTGAACGTCGGGCATCTCGCGCTCTGCGTGCTCGACTGCTACGGCAACCCTCTGGGCACCCCGGTCACGATTCCCCTCGTCTTGGACGGTTTGTCCGCTACGACCCGTGACGCACGGGTGAGAGAGGTCATCTCGCAGGTTCTTGCTCTTGCAGGTGCCCACTGCGCCGGGGCGGTCGTCATCGAGAACCTCGACTTCAAAGCACAGCGCACAGAGGGCCGGGAGCACTCAGGCAACCGCCCCTCACGAGGCAAGAGGGGTAAGACCTTCCGCCGGCACATCTCAGGGCTGCCGACCGCCAAGCTGCGTGACCGGCTCACCCAGATGGCCTACAACCAAGGGGTCGCGGTCATCGCCGTCGACCCCGCCTACACCTCTTCGTGGGGAACCCAGCACTGGCTCGCCCCACTCGAGGCACGACACCCAGGAGCTTCTCTCAGCGGTCATCATGCGGCATCGGTGGCCGTCGGGAGACGTGGGCTCGGACAGCGAATCCGGAGACGGGGCACGAGCGCTCGGACCTCACCAGCGGATGGGGAACGAGCTACTGCGAGTGCCTCCGAAGGATGGCCCATTCCGACAGCTGGGACAGCTGACGTACTGGCCGAGCACACAACCCACAGGGAACCTTTGCCAAGGGCAGGCGTGAGGCGACCACCGAAGGTGTGCACACGGCACACCCCGAACGGTGGCAGTAAGACCACAGTGCCCACCGGAAGCGAAGGGGACCAGGTGGCCCAAGACCGTTCGGCGCCACCCACAGGGCGGGACTCGGTCCTGCTCAGTGTCTAGGAACGGTCTCGGGTCGCTCTTCGAGGCGTTCCCGAACTTCCGGTCGACGTCGTCCCCGAGCTACTGCGTGAAGTGGCGGCGAAGGGCACCCGGTGTCGGCGTTTCCGAACGTGATCGGAAGGATCGGCACCATGTGGCGCGAGCAGCTCGACCGGATGCCCATCCTCGGCCGGCGCCGTCTCGAAGCCGTGCTCGCGGAGCACGTCGAGCACTACAACTCCCAATGGCTCCCTCGATCTCCCATTCAACGTGCGCCGTCCGCGCTCGACACGGCTCCGCTACCCGTGGCGAGATCCCGCAGCCAAGAGCACCAGCCATCCAGGCCCTCGCCGGTGCGCGCGCTCGTCCGGATGACGGTGGCACCAGGGTTGACATCGGCCAGGTTCGACAGGAACAGGTCCAGGTCGAAGTCCAGGTACGGCAGCAGGTCGACCTTGTTCACCACCACGAGGTCGGCCGAGCGGAACATCACCGGGTACTTGAGGGGCTTCTCCTCCCCCTCGGTGACCGAGAACACCATGGCCCTGGCGTGCTCACCGACGTCGAACTCGGCCGGGCAGACCAGGTTCCCGACGTTCTCGATCACGACCAGGTCCAGAGCAGAGAGTGACAGGCCGGCAAGGGCCGAGCGGACCATCACGGCGTCCAGGTGGCACTCCGCGCCGAAGCCGGCACTGGTGTTGACCAGGGTGACCTCGGCGCCCAGCCCCTCCAGCCGGTCGGCGTCCAGGCTGGTCTCGATGTCCCCCTCCACGACCCCGACGTTGATTCCCGCCCCGAGGGTGGCGAGAGTGCGCCGGAGCAGCGTGGTCTTGCCGGCCCCGGGGGAGGACATCAGGTTGACCACCGAGACCCCGTTGGCGGCGAAGTCGGCGCGGTTGGCCGCGGCGGTCCGGTCATTCTCCGAGAGGATCCCCTCCAGCAACTCGACCCGCTCGGGGCCGGTCCGGTAGCCGCTGTGGTCCCCCACCTCCGATCCGGCCCCGTGGCCGTGCCCGCCGTGCCCGTGACCGCCGTGCCCGTCGTGCTCGTCGTGCTCGTCGTGCTCGTCGTGCTCGCCGTCCAGCCCGTCATGGCGGTGGGGCGTCCCATCCGAGTGTCGGTGGAAGCGCCCCACCTCAGGCGCTCGTTGCCAGGTCCATCGAAACCACCAGGAACTCCTCTCCCGACACCAGCGACACGTCACGGCCACCGCAGGCCGCGCAGCGCAGCACCGGCTTGTCCAGCTCGCTGCGGGCCCCGCACGATCGGCACTCCCCGACGGCGGGAACGTGCTCGACCACCAGCTCGGAGCCGGCCAGCTCGGTGCCGTCGGTGACCATCTTCCAGCAGAACACGAGCGTCTCGGGCACCACCTGGCGCAGGTGCCCCACCCGCAGGGTGACCCGGGTGACGTCCCGCTGCTCGGCGTGGGAGGTGACGACGTCGGCCACCGCACGGCACAGGGACAGCTCGTGCACGTCCGCCCCCTGTGCGCCTCAGCGCCTCAGCGACACGGCGGCCTCGCGGTGCAGGCGACCGAAGTTGTAGTACGCGGCACAAGCCCCCTCCGAGGACACCATGCAGGTACCGATAGGCGTCTCGGGGGTGCAGGCGGTGCCGAACACCTTGCACTCCCAGGGTCGGATGACCCCCCGCAGCACCTCGCCGCACTGGCAGGCCTTGGGGTCAGCCACCCGCACCCCGGGCAGGCCGAAGCGTCGCTCGGCGTCGTGGGCCCCGAGCTCTTCGCGCAAGCGCAGCGCGCTGGCAGGGATACTGCCCAGGCCCCGCCACTCGAAGGTGGGGCGCTCCTCGAAGACCTGCTCGATGGCCGCCAGGGCGGCAGGGTTGCCCTCCTCGCTGACCGCCCGGGTGTACTGGTTCTCCACCTGGCAGCGTCCCTCCCGGATCTGGACCAGCAGCATGGCCACCGCCTGCAGGATGTCCAGTGGCTCGAACCCGGCGGTGACCAGCGGCTTGCCGTACTCGTCGGGCACGAACCGGTACGGCCGCTGGCCGATCACCGTCGACACGTGGCCGGGGCCGACAAAGCCGTCCAGGCTCAGCTCCGGCGAGTCGAGGATGGCCCGCATGGGCGGCACGATGGTCACGTGGTTGCAGAACACGCTGAAGTTGCCGACCTCCCGCGCCCGGGCCTGCAGCAGCGTGACCGCGGTGGAAGGTGCGGTGGTCTCGAAGCCCACGGCGAAGAACACGACCTGGCGGTCGGGGTTGTCCTCGGCGATGCGCAGGGCGTCGATCGGCGAGTAGACGGTGCGCACGTCGGCCCCCTGCGACCTGGCGCCGAGGAGGCTGCCGCTGCTTCCGGGCACCCGCAGCATGTCCCCGAAGGTGGTGAAGATCACCCCGGGGCGCGTTGCCAGGAAGACGGCGTCGTCGACCCGACCCATCGGGATCACGCACACCGGGCAGCCGGGACCATGCACCATCTCCACCCCGGGGGGGAGGATGTGCTCGATCCCGTGGCGGTAGATGGTGTGGGTGTGCCCGCCGCACACCTCCATGAACTTGAACCGGTCGTCGCCGGCCAGGTCATGGATGCGGGCCAGCACGTCCCGTGCGGCGGCCGGATCACGGAATTCGTCCACGAAGCGCATGTGCTCTCCTCCCAGGCGGGTCAGCAGATCCGGGGAAGCGGGTCCCCGACCAGCGTGTCTACGATCCGCGTCCCGCCGAAGGGGGTCACCGCCACCACGATCCCCGGCGGATCTGCCCTGATCTCCCCCACACGCGCCGCTCCGGCCCCGAGCGGGTGAGAGCGCATCGCTCCCAGCGCGGCATCCGCCTCGTCGGGCGGGACGATGGCCACCAGTCTTCCCTCGTTGGCCACGTACAGCGGGTCGATCCCGAGCAACTCGCAGGCCCCGACCACGCTCGGCCGAACCGGGAGGTCCGCCTCCTCGATGACCACCGTCACGTCCGCCGCCCGGGCCAGCTCGTTGCAGACGGTGCCGACCCCGCCCCTGGTGGCATCGCGCAGCCATCGGGTGCCGGGCGCTGTCGCAAGCAGCCGCTCGACCAGGCCATTGAGCGGCGCGGTGTCCGAGCGGATGTCGGCGTCGATGGCCAGGTCGCCGCGAGCCAGCATCACCGCCATGCCGTGCTCGGCGAGCGGTCCCGACACCAGCACGATGTCGCCGGGACGGACCCGGGACGCGCCGAGCTCCCGCCCGACGGGGACCGCCCCCACCCCGGCCGAGGTGATGTAGAGGCCGTCGGCGGCACCCCGGCCGACCAC
>JAJZJY010000398.1 GCA_021809885.1 Actinomycetes bacterium | reverse complement strand
CGCCCTCGCCGCCGGGTACACCGCCTACCTGTTCGCGCAGGCCCGTGGTCGGGACCTCTGGCAGAGCCAGTTGCTCGCGCCGCACCTGTTGGCGCAATCGCTCATGGTGGGTGCCGCCGCGCTCTTCATCGTCGGGACCTCGATCGGCACGACCGGCGTCGGGCTCGCCGACCTGCTTGCGGCGACGGCCGCGCTCCATCTCTTCATGGTGGCGGGTGAGGCCATGCCCAGGCACCCGACCGCACATGCCCACATGGCCGTCACCGAGATGGTGCACGGGCGCTTCGCGGGGTTCTTCTGGGTCGGGCTCGTGCTCTCGGTCGTCGCGGTCTTCTCCCCGTGGATCGGGCCCGTCGGGGCGGTGGCGGCGCTGCTCGGGATCGCAGGCCACAAGCACGCCTACGTCCAGGCCGGACAGTCGGTGCCGCTCGCATGAGGGCCGACCGCAGGAGCACTCCAGGAGAACCGCGTATGAGACCCGACCGCTTCGTTCGGTGGACCCGCAAGGACGGCGGGAACCGTCAGGCCCAGCTCGACGAGCTCGAGGCGTCGTTGCGTGCGGCACGGGCGACCGCCGAGCGCGGCGGCCCGTCGTACCCAGGCCCGAGCGGCGGTCACCTGGCTGCCTTCCCGCCTCCGGAGCGCTGGGACGACTGGGTGGAGCTGGACTCGCGATCGTGGCCCGAGCGCTCCGAGCGCCACTACCTCCTCGTCCCCACCACCTGCTTCAACTGCGAGTCGGCCTGCGGGCTGCTCGCCTACGTCGACCGGGACACGCTCACCATCCGGAAGCTCGAGGGCAATCCTGAGCACCCCGGCTCGCGGGGGCGCAACTGCGCCAAGGGACCTGCGACGATCAACCAGGTGACCGACCCCGACCGGGTGCTGTACCCGCTGCGTCGGGTCGGCGCGAGGGGTGGGGGGCGTTGGGAGCGGGTGTCGTGGGACGAGGTGCTCGACGACCTTGCGGGACGGATCCGCCGGGCGATCGAAGAGGACCGCCGCAACGAGATCATGGTCCACCTCGGACGACCCGGGGAGGACGGCTTCACCGAGAGGGTGCTGGCGAGCTGGGGTGTGGACGGCCACAACTCCCACACGAACATCTGCTCGAGCGGAGGGCGCACCGGTTACCAGTTCTGGATGGGGATCGACCGCCCGAGCCCCGACCATGCCAACGCGAAGGTGATCTACCTCATCAGCTCGCACCTCGAGACGGGTCACTACTTCAATCCCCACGCTCAGCGCATCATCGAGGCGCGGGCGGAGGGGGCGAAGGTCATCGTGCTCGACACCAGGCTCTCCAATACGGCCACCCATGCCGACTACTGGCTCGCCCCCCAGCCCGGTAGCGAGGCGGCCATCAACCTCGCCATCTGCCGTCATCTGCTCGAAACCGGGTCCTACGACGCCGACTTCGTGCGCCGGTGGTGGAACTGGGAGGAGTACCTGACCGCCTGCCGGCCCGACCTGCCGGTCACGTTCGAGGCGTTCGAGCAGGCGTTGCGTGCAGAGTACGAAGGGTTCACCTTCGAGTTCGCGGCAGCCGAGTCGGGGATCGACGCCGGCACCCTGCGCGAGGTCGCAGAGGTGGTCGCGTCGGCGGGCACCCGCTTCGCCGCCCACAACTGGCGCTCCGCGGCAGCCGGCAACCTGGGCGGCTGGCAGGTCAGCCGGACGATCTTCATGATCTCGGCCCTCCTAGGCGCAGTGGCGACCGAGGGCGGGACCTTCCCGAACGCCTGGAACAAGTTCGTGCCTCGCCCCATCCACGTCCCCCCGCACCCCGAGGTCTGGAACGAGCTCACCTGGCCGACGGAGTACCCGCTCGCCCAGAACGAGCTGTCGTTCCTCCTGCCGCACTTCCTGAAAGACGGGCGGGGGAAGCTCGACGTGTACTTCACGCGCGTCTACAACCCGGTGTGGACCAACCCCGACGGGATGTCCTGGGTCGAGGTGCTGACCGACGAGTCGCTCGTCGGCTGCCACGTGGCCCTCACGCCGACGTGGAACGAGACCGCCTATTTCGCCGACTACGTCCTGCCGGTGGGGCACTCCCCGGAGCGCCACGACACCCATTCCTACGAGCAGTACGACGGGCAGTGGATCGGCTTCCGCCAGCCGGTCCTGCGCGAGGCGCGGCGCCGGCTCGGCCAGCTGGTCGACGACACTCGCGGTGCCAACCCCGGGGAGGTGTGGGAGGAGAACGAGCTGTGGATCGAGCTGTCGTGGCGCATCGACCCCGACGGCGCCCTCGGGATCCGCCAGTACCACGAGTCGAAGGCCCGCCCCGGCACGAAGCTGACGGTCGAGGAGTACTACGGCTGGATGTTCGAGCACTCGGTGCCCGGGCTTCCCGAGGCCGCAGCGGCGGAGGGGCTCACCCCGCTCGACTACATGCGCCGGCACGGCGCCTTCGAGATCAGCCGCAAGGTCGGCCAGCGTCACGAGGAGGTGGTCCCTGAGGAAGAGCTCGCCGACGTGGCCGTCGAGGGGTTCGGACGCGTCTTCTCCGCAGCGCCGCCGCCGCGTTCGCCCAACATCGCCCCGACGAGCTCGCCGTCGCCAGGTCCCGGCGGCAGGCGCCCGGTCGGGGTCGTGGTCGACGGCGACAAGGCCGTGCGCCGCGGCTTCCCGACGCCCTCGGGGCGCCTCGAGTTCTACTCGTCGACGCTCGCCGCATGGGGTTGGCCCGAGCACGCACTGCCCGGGTACATCCGAAGCCATGTCCACCCCTCCGCGCTGGAGCCCGACGAGCTGGTGCTCATCTCGACCTTCCGGCTCCCCACCCACATCCACACCCGGTCGGCCAATGCCAAGTGGCTCGACGAGCTCGCCCACACCAACCCGCTGTGGGTGCACCCCGTCGACGCCGCCCGGCTCGGCGCGGGGGACCCGGGTGACGGCCCGCCCGGGGACCGCCGGCCGCTCATGACCGGCGACCTCGTGAGAGTGGAGACGGCGATCGGCCACTTCGTTGCAAAGGCCTGGGTCACCGAGGGCATCCGACCCGGGGTGGTGGCCTGCAGCCACCACATGGGCCGTTGGAGGCCCGAGGGCCAGACCGGTGGTCAGGGGCAAGCCATGTCGACGGTCGCGCTGCGCAACGACGGGACGAGCTGGGCGATGCAGGTCCAGCACGGACCGCAGCCCTATGCGTCGTCGGACCCAGACACGGCCAGGATGTGGTGGACCGAGATCGGCGTGCACCAGAACCTCACCTTTCCGGTCCACCCGGACCCCATCTCGGGGATGCACTGCTGGCACCAGGCGGTCAGGGTGCGCCGCGCCCTGCCTGGTGACGCCGTGGGCGACGTGGCTGTCGACACCGCCAAGGCTCGCGCGGTCTACGCAGAGTGGCTGGAGATGACCCGGGGTGCTGCGGAGGTCTCCCCCGACGCCACCCGCCGTCCCAGCTGGCTCATGCGCCCGCTCAAGCCGTCCGCGTCGGCGTTCACGATGCCAGTGGCGACGCCGCGGTGAGCGGCACCGTCACCCGGCCGGAGCTGGCGCGCGCGCTCGCAGCCTTGGCCGGGCCGTCGCCGGAAGCCGAGGTGTGCCGCCTGGTCGGGCTTCCCCCACCACCCGGCGCGGCAGCGCACACCGAGGTCTTCTTGCTGGAGACCCATCCCTACGCTTCGGTCCACCTTGGAGCGGAGGGCATGATCGGCGGCGACGCCGGCGACAGGGTTGCCGGGTTCTGGCGGGCTCTGGGAATGGTCCCGCCGACCGAGCCGGACCATCTCCGTACGCTGCTCGAGCTCTACGCTTGCCTGGGGGTCGAGGAGCTGGCCTTCCCGCTCGACGACCGTCGCCGATCAGCCGTCAGGAGTGCGCGCGCTGGGCTGCTCTGGGAGCATCTCGCACCCTGGGTGCCCGTGCACCTCGCCACCGTCGACCGGGTGGGCGACGGGTTCCATCGCGCGTGGGCCAGCCTCGCCCTCGACGTCCTCTCCGCTGAGGCGGACGCCTTGCCGGCGCGCGCAGAGCTCCCCACCGCCCTCGGCGATGCGCCGCCTCCCCTTGGCATCGGATCCCGCCGGGAGCTCGTCGACGCGGTGCTCGCCCCGGCACGCAGCGGCATGGTGATCACTCAGGCAGATCTCGTCCGAGCCGGGGGGGACCTCGGGCTGGGTGTGCGGCGGGGCGAGCGTCGCTTCGCGCTCGAAGGGCTTCTCGACCAGGATCCTGCAGCCGTGCTCGCCTGGCTCGCTGCGCTTGCAGCGGAGTGGTCCGGTCTCCACGGCCGTTGGCACCGTGGCGCTTTGGAGCCTGTGGGGAAGTGGTGGGCAGCCCGGGCTCGAGGCGCGGCCGAAGTCCTCGCCGACGCCGTCCGAACTGCGGCATAGCCGCCCTCTTCTCGCGTCTCGGACGAAGCGACGGTCGAACGCTCGCCGACGCGCACGGATCGGGACCAAGGCCCTTGGTCGCGGTGCGACCGCCGGCCCAGCCTTGCAGGGGCGAGGGAGGTTGCCATGACCGAAACGGCTATCAGCGCGACGGCCGAGGCGGTGGGGGCGCGTCCGGCCAGCGACAAGGTCTCGATCGTCATGTTCAGTGGGACTGCGGACAAGTTCATCCCTCTGGGCGTGCTCGCTCAAGCGGGGGCTGCCATGGGGATGGAGGTGCGCGTCTTCGTCACCGGGTTCGCGCTGCACGCGTGTACCAAGGAGCGGCACGAGCTGCCCTTCCCTGCGGAGTTCGTCTCGCTGGCCCCGGCGGTCGCTCAGGGAATGAGCGCGGCGCACGTCGCGCCGTGGGACGACATGCTGCGCCAGGCGAAGGAGCTCGGCGCCAAGGTCTACCAAACCGCGCCGCAGTGCCCCCGCCAACAGGGCGGGGGTGAAGCGGCGCTCGCACGGCGCAGCCGTGCGGATCAGGTCGAGTCACAACCCCTCGGTAGGGTGGAATCGTGGCTCGTAAGCGCAAAGGTCTCGGCAGGCGTGACCCCCACAACCAGCGTGGGAGACGGGGAACCAAGCTGCGTGCCTACCCGGACGAGGAAGTGCGCCAGCGTGGGCGTCAGATTGCCGGGT
>JAJZJY010000007.1 GCA_021809885.1 Actinomycetes bacterium | reverse complement strand
GCGGCTCGCCGCCGGAGGAGGTGCGCGGGCCCGGTCCCGCCACCACCGGGCTCGATGGCACCGAGCCCGCTCCCCCCGCCTTCCCGTCGTAGTGGCCGGCGCGGCCGCTCGGCGTCTCGGCCCACGTCGTGGCCCACAGGGTTGACTCTCTCTGGCGGTTCTCTTATCATCTGCAGAGAGGTGAATCACATCTCATAAATATTGTGGGGGAGGAAACATGCGAAGCAACTCTCGTTGGATGTCGCTGGCGGTCGGGCTGGGAGCGATGGCGCTGATCGCCACGGCCTGCAGCTCGTCGACCTCGTCGTCCTCCAAGGCGTCAACGACGAGCACCTCCCCGGTAAAGGTGGGCATGGTCACGGAGCAGACGGGCATCTACTCGGTCTACGCCACCGAGTACAGGCAGGGCTTCGATATCGGTCTCGATTACGCCACCCATGGCACCGACAAGGTCAACGGGCATCCCGTCGACGTCACCTGGGTCAACGACGCGGACAGTCCAACGACTGCGGTCACCGACTTCAAGAGCCTGGTCGGGGCCGGGTACAAGATCCTCGGCGGGACCATCGACTCGGGCATCGCCACCGAGCTGGCGCCTCTCGCCGCCCAGAACCAGGTGCTCTACGTCTCCGGTCCAGCCGCCGCCGACCAGATCACCGGAGCGAACCGGTACACCTTCCGCTCAGGCCGCCAGACCTACCAGGACGTGATGGCGGCGAAGTCCTTCGTCTCCAGCGCCGGAAGGGGCCAGAAGATCGTCGTCCTGGCCCAGGACTACGCCTTCGGTCAGTCCTACGTCACCGACGCCCAGAAGGTCTTCGGCGCCATTGGCGACACCGTGGACCCGGTGCTCGTGCCCCTCACGACGACGGACTTCACTCCGACGGCGCTGCAGGTGAAGGCCCTCCATCCGAACATGATCTTCCTGGCATGGGCGGGGACGACGGGAGCACCGTTGGCCCAAGCACTCGATCAGCAGGGTGACTTCAACGGGACGAAGGTTGTCACCGGCCTGGCCAACATCGCCACCTACCCCTTCTACGGGGCCGCCGGTCTGAAGTTCGACTACCTCTCGCTCTACTTCTACCAGGCCCCGCACACGACCCCGAACGACTTCCTCATCAAGGAGATGAAGGCCAAGTACAACTCGGTCCCTGACCTGTTCACGCCGGATGGCTTCGCCGCCGCCCAGATGATCGTCCACGCCATCCAGGCCGGAGGCGGGACCGACGTGAACGCCATGATCAAGGCCTTGGCGGGTTGGACGTTCCTCGCACCCAAGGGCGAGCAGCACATCGAGGCGTCCGATCATGCCATGTTGCAGCCCATGTACCAGGCGAAGTTGACCGAGAGCGGCACAGGGGTCTACACGCCGGTGCTCCTCAAGACGCTGAGCGACGCCTCGACCGCCCCGCCGGTCACCGCCCACTTCGGCAACTGAGCGGAGCTCTGGTGACCACCGACATGCGCCTTGCGACGGTGGAGGTAGGCAAGCCGGTTCCGGCAATGGAAGTGTCCGGCCTGGGTTTCACGGTCGGAGGGGCGGACATCTTGAGTGGTGTCGACGTGACCGTCAGTCGAGGGCAGTTCCTCGGCATCATCGGCCCCAATGGCGCTGGCAAGACCACGCTGTTCAACCTCGTGACAGGGCTTCTCCAGCCGACCGAGGGATCGATCCGACTCGACGGGAACGACCTCGCCGGTCTCGAACCGGCACGGCGCGCCCGGCTGGGCATGGGAAGGACGTTCCAGACCTCGTTGCTGTTCGGCGCGCTTTCGGTGTTCGAGAACGTCCGACTGGCGGCCCAGGCCCATCTGGGAGGCTCCATGCGGTGGTGGCATCGCCCGGGCCGGCGGGACGGGGCGAGCGTCGCGGCGCGGACGGCCCTCGACGCGGTTGGTCTCGCGGGCCTGGCTGAACACCAGGCGTCTGAGCTGTCCCATGGCGACAAGCGGAAGCTCGAGCTCGCCATCCTCGTCGCCAACGAGGCCCAGGTTCTCCTGCTCGACGAGCCGATGGCGGGCGTCAACGCCGAAGATGTGCCCGGCCTCGTGTCGCTCATCGGCGGGCTCCACCGCGAAGGCCGCACGGTGTTGATGGTGGAGCATCACATGGCGGTGGTCCTCGGCCTCGCCGACCAAGTGGCAGTGTTGCACCACGGCCGGCTGCTTGCATGCGGTGATCCAGGATCGGTCATGGCCGACGGGACGGTCCAGAGCGCCTACCTGGGAGAGCAGCTGTGAACGGGTCGCCGGTCTCGGCCCCCCCGGCAGGAGGGACCGCCTCCGCCCACCGCGCCGGGCTGGCGCTCGATGTCGCAGATCTCCACGTGACCATCGCCGGCTCGCACGTCCTCCAAGGTGTGAGCTTTCAAGTGCCGAGCGGCGGCGTGACCGCCCTGCTCGGGCGGAACGGGGTGGGGAAGACGACGACGCTCCGCAGCGTGCTCGGGCTGCTGGCAGCCACGGGCCGGGTCGACCTTCTCGGACACGACGTCGTGGGGTGGCCCACCCACCGGATCATCCGGCTGGGCGTGGGGTACGTCCCCGAGGATCGCGACGTGTTCGCCGGGCTCACGGTGCGGGAGAACCTCCGTCTGGCCGAGGCGGGCTCTCGCCCGCGCTACGACGATGTCTACCGGCTCTTTCCCGAGCTCCACGAACGTGGCCGCCAACTCGCCGGGACGCTGTCGGGGGGACAACAGCAGATGCTCGCCATCGGCCGGGTACTGCTCAACCCCCGTCCGATCCTCCTCGTCGACGAGCCGACGAAAGGACTGTCTCCGAAGTACGTCTCCGAGGTGGTCTCCGTGCTCGAACGGATCGGCGGCGAGGCGACCATCCTCCTCGTCGAGCAGAACGTCCACGTGGTGCGCCGGCTGGCGCGGACCATCGTCGTCCTCGACCAGGGCCGGGTCGCCCATGCCGGTGCGGTCGAAGACCTGGCGGATGAGGACTTGGTCCGGAGATTGCTCGGCGTGGCGGGGGCGTCATGAGCACCTTCATCGCCATCACGATCAGCGGGCTGGCGCTCGGTGCCGTCTACTTCCTCGTGGCATCGGGGCTCTCGCTCATCTACGGGCTGATGGACGTGTTGAACTTCGCTCACGGCGCGTTCCTCACGCTCGGCGCCTATGCAGGCTGGGAGGTCGCCAGCCACCTGACCGGCGCGCTCGGCACCGAAGGGCAGTTCGCAGCCACGATCGCCGCCGCCACCGCCGGTGGAGCATTCGTGGCGCTCGTCACCGAGGTGCTGCTCATCCGCCCGCTCTACGGTCGCCCGATCAGCCAGATCCTCGTCACCGTCGGCCTCGATCTTGCGCTGGTGGGGCTCCTCCTCGGGGCGTTCGGGAGCAACTCCCGGGCCATCCCTGCGCCGGCGTGGCTGACGTCGGTGACCCGAGTGGGGGCCGAGAGGCTTCCCAACGGTGACTTCGTGGCGCTCGGGGCGGGCATCGTCGTCCTGTGCGGGTTGACGTGGTTCCTTCGGTATACCCGCTACGGCCTCGTCATTCGAGCCGGTGTGGAGAACCGGGAGATGGTGCAGGCGCTCGGGATCGACGTCGGACGTGCGTTCACGCTGGTGTTCGTGATCGGGGGAGCGGCCGCCGGCCTGGCGGGCCTCCTTTACTCGTTCGTCTTCAGCGGCGGGCTCGTCGACCCTACCCAGGGCGACCAGTTGCTGATCTTCGCGTTCATCGTGGTGGTCATCGGCGGGCTCGGGTCCCTGAACGGCTCGGTGATCGCCGCGATTCTCGTCGGGCTGGTCCAGGTCTACGTCGGGTTCTATCTGGGCAGCCACAACGGCCTCGCCGAGTTGGGGAACGTCTCGGTCGTCCTGCTGCTCGCCGTCGTCCTCCAGGCGCGACCCGGGGGCCTGCTTGGGACGCCGACATGAGCACGACAACCACCCCGACCACCCCGACGGACCCGACCGGAGCAGCCTCACCGGTCAGACGCGCCACCGATCGTTTCGTCGCCCGTCTGGCGGGCGGTCCTCCCCGTGTCGGGGGGACCGCGCCGGTACGCCGCACCGGGAGCGTGGTGGGCGGGATCGTCCTCGCGGTCTTCGCCGTGCTCCCGTTCGTCGGCGTACAGGTCCCCTGGGTGCTTCCCGGAACGGTGGACGTGGTCAACTCGGCCGGGACCCTCCAGGTGCTCGGCCTGTGCTTCGTGTTCGGTGGCGTGGCGCTCGGCTATGACCTGCTCTTCGGGTACACCGGGCTGCTCTCGTTCGGGCAGGTGCTGTACTTCGCCGAGGGAGCGTACGTCTTTGACATCGCGCTGACCCAGTGGCACTGGGCACTGCTCCCCGCACTCGCCCTCACCGCCGGCGTCGGCCTCGTCCTGGCGGTGGTCCTGGGCGCGATCAGCCTCCGGGTGAACGGGATCGCGTTCGCCATGGTCACCCTGGCGTTCGCCCAGGCGATGTACTACCTCATCGAGGACAACCCTCACGGCCTCACGGGCGGCGACACCGGGCTGGCCATGGCCACCGCCCGCGTGCCCGCGCTGCTCCTCGGGGTGGGCAACACCCGCGACCTCTACTGGCTGGCCCTGGCGTTCCTCCTGGTCGTCTACGCGGTGGTGTGGCTGGCCACCGAGTCTGTGACGGGCAGGGTCTGGATGGCGATCCGGGAGAACGAGGCGCGGGTCGAAGTGCTCGGCCTCCGCTCCTTCCCGTTCAAGCTCTCCGCTGTGGTGCTGTCCTCGCTCATCGCAACAGGGGGGGGTGTCGTCTACCTCCTCCTGATCGGCACCGTGGCACCGGACGCGGTTGCCTCGACGACGGTGACGATCTCGGTCCTCGTCATGGTGGTGCTGGGCGGGGTGGGTACGAGGTGGGGGGCGGTGGTCGGGGCGATCGTCTACGTGTACCTCCAGCAGTACCTGCTCAAGGTAGCGGCGCAGCCCTCCTTTGCCTCTCTGCCGGGCGTGCTCCGGGCACCGCTCTCCCAGCCGGAGTTTCTCCTGGGCGCGATCTTCATCCTGTTCATCCTCTTCGCACCGGGTGGGATCGCCGGGATCACTGGACGCCTCCGGCATGGAATCGCGAGCCGGCGGCAAGACGCACAGAAGGGGGGATCGAGCGGTGCACGAGCGCATTGAGCACGGCATCGTCCATGTCACGGTGGAGACACCGCGCCTGTCGGCCCACGTGCTCGTGGCCGGTCCGCCCGACGCTGTTCCCGTGGTGTTCATTCACGGGAACGTCTCCAGCGCGCGCTTCTTCGGGCGCACGCTCGCCGATGGTGCGTCCCGGTGGCGCGGGATCGCGGTCGACCTGCGCGGGTTTGGGCACAGCGAGCCCAAACCCGTGGACGCGACGCGGGGCCTCTCGGACTTTTCCGACGATCTCGACAGCGTTCTCGACGCCGAGATGTTGCATCTGGACGGTTCGCCTGTGCACATGGTGGGGTGGTCCATGGGTGGCGGGGTGGCGATGCGCTACACGATCGACCATCCCGGGCGGGTTCGGTCCCTGACCCTTCTGGCACCCATGTCGCCCTACGGGTTCGGGGGAACCCGTGACGACAAAGGCACGCCATGCCAGGCCGACTTCGCCGGCTCGGGCGGTGGCACGGCCAAGCCGGAGCTTGTCACCCGGCTCCGGGAGAGAGACCGAGGCGCGGAGAGCCCCTTCTCTCCGCGCTCGATCCTGCGCTCGGCCTATATGGAACCCCCGGCCCGCCTCGATCCCGCCGAAGAGGACACGCTGGTCGACGCTATGCTCGATACGGCGATCGGCGACGCCAGCTACCCCGGGACGAGCGAGCCGTCGGAGCACTGGCCCTTCGTCAGGCCTGGGGCGCTGGGGGTGAACAATGCGATCTCGCCGAGGTACTGCGACCTCGGGCCCTTTGCCGAGGTCGATCCGCGACCGGAGGTGTTGTGGATCAGGGGTGACGCCGACCGGATTGTCTCCGACCACTCCCTTGCCGATCTCGGCTACCTGGGAGAGATCGGGATGATCCCGGGGTGGCCAGGGCCAGACGTGTTCCCGGCCCAACCGATGGTGTCCCAGACGCGCGCCGTGCTGGATCGTTACGTTGTGGCGGGTGGTCACTACCAGGAGGAAGTCATTGCCCACTGCGGACACTCACCCCATCTCGAACATCCCTCCGAGGTCCTCGGCCTCCTCGGTGCTTTCGTCGGGCGCAAGCCGTGACTGACCCGGGAGCGCCCGGCCTCGACGCACCGCGGACGAAAGGCGAGCGCACGCGGCGACGCCTCCTGGAGGCAGCGGAGCAGGTTTTCGCCGGCCACGGCTACCACGACGCGTCGATCGTGAAGATCACCGAAGCTGCTGGAGTGGCGCAGGGAACGTTCTATCTCTATTTCTCCGGCAAGCAGGCCATCTTCGACGTCCTTGTCGAGGACCTCAATCGCCGCCTTCGCCATGCCATGGCCGACGCCTCGGCGAAGGGGAGCAACCGGATGGAGGTAGAGCGGTTGGGCTTCGAGGCCTTCTTCCGGTTCACCTCCGAGCATCCCACCCTCTACCGGGTCATCCGCCAGGCCGAGTTCGTCTCCCCGAAGATGCTCCATCTCCACTACGAGCGGTTGGCCGAAGGGTACATCGAGGGTCTCCGGGCCGCCGCGGAGCGTGGAGAGATCGCTCCTGCCGACCCCGTGGTCTTGGCGTGGGCGCTGATGGCAGTGGGAGAGATGATCGGGATGCGCTGGATCCTGTGGGGGGACACGGACGAAGTCCCGCCCCACGTCTTCGAGGAGACGATGGCGTTTGTCGCCCGGGCGCTCGGACCTCCTGCTCCCGCGCCCGCTGCGCCGAGCCCGGCAACCGCTCCGGGACCGGGCGGTGACGGGGTGGCACCGGGACCGGGCGGTGACGGGGTGGCACGTCCCGGGCCACGAACCCGGGCGACACGCACCGGCGGCACCGCGATCAGCCCAGGGACATCCCGGGTCGCCCGCCGCCGCGGAGCAACCGGTGACTGACGCCTGCCGGCTCGCGCACGTCGGCATCGTCGGCACCGCGTCGTACCTCCCGGCACGCTGGATGACGGCTGCCGAGGTGGCGAGCGCCAGCGGCATTCCGGAGGCGATCGTGGTAGATCGGTTCGGGCTGCGGGGAAAGCACGTGGCCGCTGCCGACGACCACGTCACCGACCTGGCCCGGCAGGCAGCCCTGCGCCTCTTCGCTGAGCACGGAGTCGATCCGCTCGACGTCGACGCCGTCGTGTACTTCGGCTCCACCTGGAAAAACCACCCCGTCTGGCAGGCGGCTCCACGGATCGCCGACGAGCTCGGTTGCTCCCGTGCCTTCGCGCTGGAGCTCGATTACGTCTCGTGTGGCTCCCCGGTGGCGCTCCGGGTCGCCCGGGCGCTCCTCGCATCCGATCCCTCCGTGAGAACGATGCTGCTCGTCGGCGCCAGTTGCGAGTCGCGGTTGCTTGACTACACCAACGGCCGGACCCGGTTCATGTTCAACTTCGGCGACGGGGCCGTGGCCGCGCTCCTCGCCCGCGATCACCCCGCCAACCGGATCCTCGAGACCGCCATGCTCACGGATGGATCGTTCAGCCACCATGTGAAGGTGCCGGCCGGAGGCTCGGCGGAGCCGGCGTCGATCGAGACGGTGGCCGCACGACGTCACCTGCTCGACGTCGAGGATCCCGACACCATGCGCAAGCGCCTCGACGAGGTGAGTGTCGACAACTTCCTCCGGGTCGCAGCCCAGGCGGTGGGGCGTTCCGGGCTGGAGCTCGACGATGTGGCGTTCGTGTGCCCGATCCACATGAAGCGATCGATCCACCATGCGCTGATGGCGACCATCGGTTCGGGGATGGCCGAGGCCGTGTACCTCGACGACACCGGCCACCTGAGCGGCGTGGACAATCTCCTCGGTCTGGATCGCCTGGCTCGGTCTGGTCGGCTCCGTGACGGAGACGTCGTCCTGCTGCTCGCGGCCGGGACCGGGTACACGTGGGCAGCGACGGTGCTTCGCTGGGGCGAGGGACGGCAGTGACCCCGTCCGACCACACGGTGGGCCGCTGGCTGCTCTCGCGGGCCGAGCTCGCGCCCGGTCGCGTGGCCATCGACTTCGCCGATCGCCGGATCACCTACGAGGAGCTCGCCGCCGCCGCGCTCCGGCAGGCCGACTCGCTCGTGCGCGCCGGGCTGCAGCCGGGTGACCGTGTGGCGACGTTGACGCGGAACAGTCCGGAGCAGGTGGCGTTGCTCTTCGCCTGTGCCCTGACGAGGACGATCCTGGTTCCGTTGAATTGGCGGTTGACCACGCCCGAGCTGGCCTATCAGCTCGGCGACGCTGTCCCCTCGCTCTTGTTCGCCGAGGACGACTTCCGCGACGCCGGAGAGGCCGCGGCGAGGGCCGCGACCTCTGCTCGGGTCGAAGCGCTCCAGCCGGTTGAAAACCCCCCGCTCGGCCCAGATCCCCGGGGAGGGCGGCGTGAGGGCGCAGAGGACTCCGGTCGGACGGGGGTGGCCCGACCCGCTGGCAGCTCAACGGTACCGGCACTACAGGGAGGGCCCGCCCGTGACGAGGATCCCCTGTTGATCATCTACACCTCGGGCACGACGGGACGGCCGAGAGGTGCGGTGCTCACCCACGCCAACTGCTTTTGGACCAACCTCAGCCTTGACCGGACCGCCGGTCTGTACGACGACGACGTCGTCCTCCAGGTCCTGCCCCAGTGCCATGTCGGCGGCTGGAACGTCCAGCCCCTCCTCGCCTGGTGGAAGGGTGCGACCGTCGTGCTCGAGCAGTCCTTTGATCCCGGCCGCGTACTGGACGTCATCGCCGCCAAGCGGGTGACCACCATGATGGGGGTGCCCGCCACGTACCTGTTCCTCACCCAGGAGCGAGGGTTCGCTGACGCCGACCTGTCCAGCCTCCGCCAGGTCATCGTCGGCGGCGCCCCGATGCCGACGGCCCAGCTGGACACCTGGGTGGAGCGCGGTGTGACCGTGCTCCAGGGCTACGGCCTGACCGAGGCGGCGCCCAACGTGCTCTGCGTTCCGGCCGAAGACGCCACGCGCAAATCGGGCTCGGCCGGCAAGCCGTACCTCCACGTGGACGTGGCGCTCCGTCCGCTCGACGTGGACACTCCCGCCCCGGGCGCCGGCCCTTACCTCGTGAAGGGCGCAGGGACCGGCGAGCTCCTGGTGGCCGGTCCCAACGTCTTTGCCGGCTACTGGCAGAACCCGGCGGCAACGGCGGCCGTGCGGTACCGCGGCTGGCTGGTGACCGGAGACATCGCCGAGCGGGATGCCGACGGCTTCTACTGGATCCGGGGTCGGCTGAAAGACATGTACATCTCCGGTGGCGAGAACGTGTACCCGGCCGAGGTCGAGGACGTGCTCGCCGGCCACGATGCCGTCGTCGAGGCGGCGGTCGTGGGCATCCCCGACGAACGCTGGGGTGAGGTCGGCTGCGCCTTCGTCGTCCTCGTGCGAGGGAGCACGATCGGAGCGGAAGAGCTCCGGACCCACTGCCGCGCCCTGCTTGCCTCCTACAAGGTCCCCCGGCAGTTCCGGGTTGTCGACGAGCTTCCCCGGCTGGCAACCGGCAAGCTGGACAAAGTTCGTCTGGCAGCGCTGGCGGCGGACGTGGTCGGCGAGCCGTCGTCGCCGTGACCGGGGCAGCCAGTGGCACATGACGAGTGCCGGGGTACCGTCATGAGGGCGGAACGGTCGAAAGCGGGCGGTCGCGAGTGGGAGGCAGGTCGATGATCGAACGGATCGGTGTCGTCGGGTGCGGGCTGATGGGGTCAGGGATTGCCGAGGTGTCGGCACGGGCGGGGTTGGACGTGATCGTCCACGAGGTGGACGAGGAGAGGGTGGCGGCCGGCCGGCGTCGGATCGAGTCGTCGCTCGGGCGGGCAGTCAGGTCGGCGAAGCTCGATCCCGAGGCCCGCGATCGGGCGCTGGATCGCCTGCGGTTCACCACTGATCTCGGGTCGTTTGCCGACCGGGACCTCGTCGTCGAAGCAGTCTCGGAGGACGAGGCGACGAAGGTCGCCGTCTTTGCGCGCCTCGACGGGATCGTCGAGGCGCCAGATGCCGTGCTGGCGTCGAACACCTCGTCGATCCCCATCATGAAGTTGGCGATGGCCACCGGGCGCCCCGAGAACGTCGTCGGCATCCACTTCTTCAACCCGGTGCCGGTGCTCCATCTCGTCGAGCTCGTCGCCTCACTCCTCACGAGCGAGGCGACCGCCGACCGGGCCCGGAGCTTCGCCGCCGAGCAACTCGGCAAGACGGTCATCCATTCCCGGGATCGAGCCGGGTTCGTCGTGAACGCTCTCCTGATCCCCTACCTACTGTCAGCGATCCGGATGTTCGAGTCCGGGTTCGCCACCGCCGAGGACATCGACAGCGGGATGGTCGAGGGCTGTGCCCACCCCATGGGCCCGCTGGCGCTTGCCGACCTGATCGGGCTGGACACCACCCAAGCGGTCGCCCAGTCTTTGTACGAGGAGTTCAAAGAGCCGCTCTATGCCCCCCCACCGCTGCTGTCCCGGATGGTCGAGGCGGGTCTGCTCGGGCGGAAGACGGGGCAGGGCTTCTTCCGCTATCCGGCGGAGCGCTCCCGGTAGGGATGTCCCGCCGGACGGGGACGGCCACGGGCCCGACGGGCCCGACTCCCTACGAAGGCGATGTACGATGCCGCGACACCCCGCCGTGGACGGGGTCCGTCGCGCTCTCCCCACGCCGTCCCTTCACCTCCCGGCACGCCTTCTCCGGCGCGCCCTGTCCGAACCGGACATTGTCCACATCGGACAGGTGGGTGGTGCGCATTCATCCGGAGCGGCTCTAGGAATCCAGTCCCGCTGCGGTGATCATGAGTGGTGAAGGGGGTGCAGAGCAGATGACCGCTCGAAGCGCGACACGCAGACATCGCGGGTCACGATGACCATCCGCATGGACGAGATCGGTGGAGACCCTGTGGCACAGCTCCTGTCGCGACCGGTTGGCCAGCTGCTGCGGAAGGTCGCAGCCGAAGTCAGCCCGCAGGCCGACGACATCGCACACTCGATGATCCTTGCCTACGACGCCGAGATCCCGGCATATGCCGCGATCAGCGACCAGGCCCTTCGGGACGACATCCAATCGGTGTCCTCGGCGATGGTCCGATGCTGGCTGGCTGTCATGTCTACGGGCGTGCCGATGGACGCCGAGCTGCTCGAGACCATGACCGAGGGAGCACGTCGGCGTGCCGTCCAGGGCGTCGACATGCAATCCATGCTGCGGGCCTACCGTGTCGGGATCCGGGTGATGTGGGGAGAGATCACCGCATCCCCCCTGTGGCGGAGCCAGGCACTCCAGGGCTCGCTCGCCCAGGTGGCATCGTGGGCCCTCGACTTCGCCGACCGGATCTCCAGCGCGGTGGCGGCGGCGTACCTCGACGAGAGCAACGAACTGGCCCGCCAACGTGCCCACCGGCGCTCCGCCCTGCTCGACGTGATCCTCTCGGCCGGCCATGCCGAGGTCGTGGATCGGCCGGTCGAGCTGTGCCGGCGCCACAGCGTCGCTGCGATCCGGGTCGCGCCAGACCTCACCCTGCGGGAGCTCGAGCGGGCCGGCGACGTGCTGGAGGCGGAGGGTGGCGCCGTGCTCTGGACGGTGCGGCATCGGAGCCTGGTGGCGATCATCGACTGGCCGGCCACAGTCGGCCGCGACCAGCTCTGCCTACGCCTGGCCCGGCTCGGCCACGGGAGCCAGATCGAGGCGATCGGCCTCGGCGGCATGGCCGAGAACGTGACCGAGACCCGGCAGAGCTATGCCGAGGCCGTGGCGGCCCTGCGGGTGGGCTCTGCCGTCGCCCAATCGTCGCGCCCGGTCTTCGACTTCCAGGACCTGGCGCCCCTGATCGCCTTGCTCGAGCGGCCCGAGCAGGCCCGGCGGTTTGCGGCCGCCGCCATCGAGCCGGTTGGCGACATAGCCAAGCGGCCATGGGTACTTCCCACGCTGGAGGCGTATCTCACCTACCAGGGCCATCTGAAGGAGGTGGCCACCGCGCTCGGCGTGCACCCCAACACCGTCAAGTACCGGTTGCGAGAGCTCCGAGCGACAACCGGTGCCGTCTTCGCAGTGGGGGATCAGGCCGCCATGGTACTGCTCGCCCTGAAGGTCCGTCGGGCACTCGAGTCGGACCTCTTCGGTCCCGCGCTGCCCTGCCCTGCGCCAGAGCGCTGGGCGCTCGGTACCCGGAGCGAGCTGCCGTGACCTGAGCGGCGGTCACCTGAGGACCAGGGCCGCTGTACCACCGCGCGCTCTCGACATTTCCTGCCGTTCCATCCATGCCTCCAGCACCGACCAAGGAGAGAACCATGCCCATCCGCCACCACACCCCGCGCCGACTCGCCGCCGGCCTTGCCCTGTTGCTGCTCGCCCCGGTGGCTGCGGCCTGCAGCTCCACGTCGTCGACGGCATCGTCGACGGCATCGTCAACCTCCGGAGGCTCGGTCACCGTCGGCGAGTCGACGACGCTCAGCAGTTCCATCGCCGAGCTGGGCCAGACCGCTCTCCAAGGTCTAGAGCTGGCCGTGGCGAACATCAACGCCCACGGCGGCCTGTTGGGCAAGAAGGTCAAGGTCGTGAGCGCGGACGACAGCGCCACCCCGGCGACCGGTGCGTCCAACGAGCGCTCGATGATCCTGAACGACCATGTCGTTGCCATGTTCGGGCCCGTCGTGAGCTCGGTGGCCTCCGCCGAGGAGCCGATCGCCGCCCAGTACCACATCCCGATCTTCTTCTCCGTGTCGAACGATATTGCCTTGATGACGAGCGGGTTCACCAAGTACGGCTTCCAGCTGGTACCCAACACGGTCATGGAGCCGCGGGCCGCTGCCGCCTATCTCGCCCACGAGGCCGGGTCCACGCAGATCACCGTCGGGACCTTTGCACCCAACTACAGCTTTGGCACGAGCAGCGTCGCCGGGTTCATCCAGGCACTGAAGGACCTCCACGTGAACTACAAGCTGGTGAGCCAGCAGTTCCCGCCGCTCAACGCCACGAACATCGCGCCGTACCTGTCGGCCCTGATCGCCGCCCATCCGGAGTACGTGTACAACGCGCAGTTCGGCGGCGACCTCGTGTCCTTCACCCAGCAGGCCAACCAGTACGGCTTTTTCCAGCACACGAAGATGATCGCCATGTACTCGGCCCAGCCGCTCGAGGCACTGGGATCGAGCGCACCCGCCGGGGCCATCGGATTCGATCGGGCGCCCTTCTGGTTGGCGGGGCAGCAGGGGATGGACGGACCGGGGATCAGCGCCTTCATCTCGCAGTTCAAGGCGAAGTACGGGGACTACCCGTCGGCGTGGGCCATCATGACCTACACCGCTGCCCAGTCCTGGGCCTACGGGGTGAAGAAGGCGGGGACGTTCAACGGGACCTCCGTGTCGAACGCGCTGTCGGGCGCCACCATCTCGACCATCCGGGGGCCGATCACGCTCCGGGCGTGTGACCATCAGGCGAACGTGCCGGAGTACGTCGGCGTGGTCTCGTCGACGGTCGACCCCACCTACCGGCTCCGGCTCTGGGATCCGAGCAGCGTGTTCATCGCTCAGCCGAAGACCATCATGCTGACGTGTGCGCAGAGCCTGGCCCTCCGGAGCTGAGGTGACCGAGACGCTGTCCCGGCACCCGGCTCCGGGAGCCCCGTCGCGGAGCGCCGGCCCCCTTGACGGCGGGTCCGCGACGGGGGTCCCGGGGGAACCGCGGGCCGATACGAGAGGTGGGTGGCCCGTCCCACGGGCCACCCACAGGGGGAGGGGTGCTCCATGGCCCGTTTCCTGATCGAGGTCATCGGGACCCTGAGCGACGCTGGTTCGCTCTTCATGGTGGCAGCCGGCCTCACGCTGATCTTCGGTGCGATGCGGGTGATCAATCTGGCCCACGGGAGCTTGTACATGTATGGGGCGTTCCTGATGACGACGTTCGTGGGCGCGTCCTCCGGTCTGCGCTTTTGGTGGTCGATCGCCCTGGCGGCAGTGATCGTGGCCGCGCTGGGTGCGGTCATGGAGCTGGGGATTGTCCGCTTCCTCGTCGGGAAGGAGCCGTTGACCCAGCTGGTCGCCACCTTCGCCCTGTTCCTGATCCTCGCCGACACGGCGTTGCACCTGTGGGGGAACGGAGCGCGGACGGTCGTCGCCCCGAGCTCGGTCTCCGGTCGCTTCACCATCGCCGGGGCCGTCCTCCCGGTCTACGACCTGGTGATCATCGGCGTCGCCGTTGCCGTCGGGATCGGCCTCTGGGCGCTGCTCCGTCACACCTCGGTCGGCTGGCGGATCCGGGCCGCCGTCGACGACCCCGAGGTCCTCGAGTCGGGCGGGGTCAACCTCCGCCGGCTCAACCTGGGGGTGTTCGCGGTGGGTGCCCTGCTGGCGGGGATCGCCGGCGCAGTTGTCACCCCCCAGGTCTCCGTGGCGCCTGGTATGGACGAGTCGATCATCGTGACGACTCTGCTCGTCGTGGTGATCGGGGGCCTGGGTTCGGTGACCGGCACCGCGCTCGCTGCCCTCGTCATCGGGATTGCCGACACGGTTGGCACGCTCGTCGCCCCGACGTGGGCATCGACGTTCATGTACTTGGCGGTCATCCTGGTTCTCGTCGTCCGGCCCTGGGGCCTGCTCGGGACCCCGGAGCGCTGAGATGGCCACGTCGTTCGACCAGCCTGTGGGGGCAGGGCACGCCGCCGGCCTCTCCGATGGCAAGAGCGGGGGCGCCGGTCTGCGCCCGGGCGGTGGGAGCGACATGATGCCTGTCCGCCGATCCGTGGTCGCTCGGCGGATCGGGGCGACGGTCGCCTGTCTGGCGGTCGTGTCGATCCTGGGTGTCGTCCTGCCCGTGTCGAGCGCGCTCGACCTCGAGTACGTCGTGAGCCTGGCACTGTTCGCCGTCGCCACCAACCTCCTGCTCGGTTTCGGCGGGATGGTCTCGTTCGGGCAGGGGGTGTTCTACGGTGTCGGCGCCTATGTGGTGGCGCTCGGGTGGATGCACCACGTGCTCTCGTTCGTCGAGGCGATGCTTCTCGCACCCTTTGCCGGGGCAGCGGTGGCGTTCTTCCTGGGACTCCTGGCGCTCCGAACCAGACGCCTCTACTTCGCACTGATCACCCTCGCGTTCTCGCAGCTCGGGTACACCATCGTCCAGGACCAGTCGAGCTTCACCGGAGGATCGAATGGTGTGTTCGGAGCGATGCTCCCCAGCTGGCTGCTCGACCCCCGGACGGCGTTCTTCTTCGTCCTCGTCGTGAGCGTGGTGGCCATTGCCGTGCTGTGGAAGGTCACCGACTCCCCCTTCGGTCTGGTGCTGCGAGCGATCCGCGACAATCGAGAGCGAGTGGACGCGATGGGCGTCAACGTGTTCGCCCACCAGCTCGCTGCCTTCGTGATCTCGGGCTTCTTCTGCGCCGTCGCCGGTTCGCTGTTCGTCGTCTACAGCCAGTCGGCGTACCCGGCGCTGCTGGAGTGGACAAGCTCGGGCACGCCGGTCTTCATGGCCGTGATCGGGGGGATGTACCTCTTCCCCGGGCCGATCGTGGGAGCGTTCGCCTACCAGCTCGCCAACACCTACCTGATCGAGCACACCCAGGACTGGCAGATCATCCTCGGGGTCGTCCTCCTTGCCGTCGTTCTCCTCCGTCCCGACGGCTTGACGGGCTCCATCGAGGGATTGCGGTCACTGGTGCGGCGGTCGGGTGAACGGGTGCGCGGCCGGCATCGGCACGGATCGAACGGCACCGGGCCCGCCGGTCCTGCCGGGGGCGAACCGTGAGCAGTCCCATTCTCGCCACCCACCGCCTGGTGCGTGACTTCGGTGGCTTCCGAGCGGTCGACGGTGTGGAGCTGGCGATCGAGCCCGGCACCATCCACGCGCTGATCGGACCCAACGGTGCGGGGAAGAGCACGCTGTTCAAGCTGATGACCGGCGTGCTGCGGCCGACCAGCGGTGACGTGGTGCTCGGCGGCGAGTCGATCGGGGGGAAACGAGCCCATGCCGTCGCCCGGCGCGGATTGGTCCAGGTTTTCCAGCTCTCCAGCATCTGCGCCCGGCTCACCGTGGTGGAGTCGGTCATGGTCGGCATCGTGACGATGCGTCATCGGAGCTTTGATCCGGTCACCCTGTTCCACCGCCGTGCCCGGGGGGAAGCGCTGTCGGTGCTCGATCAGGTGGGGTTGGTCGATCTGGCCGAAGCCCGGGCAGGCAAACTCTCCCACGGGGACCAGCGAGCGCTCGAGATCGCCATGGCCCTCGCCGTCCGACCGAGCGTCCTCATGTTGGACGAGCCGACGGCCGGGATGTCGCCGGCCGAGACTCGGGCCACGGCTGATCTGATCGTCTCCGAGGCGCGCAGCCGGAACCTCACGGTGGTGCTGTCCGAGCACGACATGGACGTGGTGTTCGGCATCTCTGACCGGGTCACCGTGCTGCACCAGGGGCGGGTGATCGCCGGCGGCACCCCGGGCGAGGTGCGGGCCCATCCGGAGGTCATGGCCGTTTACCTCGGCCAGGGCACCGACGGCGGGGAGGTGCGTTCGTGAGGCTCGTCGTCGAAGGGCTCCACACCTACTACGGTGCCAGCCACGTGCTCCAGGGCGCGTCGCTCGTCGTCGAACCAGGCGAGGCCGTGGCACTGCTCGGTCGCAACGGCGCCGGGAAGACGACGCTGATGCGGAGCATCGTCGGGCTGACGCCTGCCCGATCCGGATCGGTCCTCGTCGACGGGCGCGACCTGCGCCGCGCTCCTCCCTACCGGTCCGCCCGTCTGGGTCTGGCTTTCCTGCCCAGCGGCCGTCGGGTCTTCTCGAGCCTCAGTGTGGCCGAGAACCTCGAGGTGGCCCGCCGGTCCTGTCCTCGGCGTCGCGGCCCGTGGACCCTCAAGCGGGTCTACGAGGTGTTCCCGAAGTTGGCCGAGGTGCGCACCCGTCGGGCCGGTCATCTGTCGGGCGGCGAGCAACAGATGCTGAAGATCGGCCGGGCACTCGTCACCAATCCCGAGATGGTCCTCCTCGACGAGCCAACCGAAGGGCTTGCTCCGGCCGTCGTCGAGGAGCTGGGCCAGTGGCTCGGCCTGCTGACCCGCGAGAACCTGGGCATCCTCCTTGCCGAGCAGAGCGCGGCGTTCGCACTGGCGCACACGGCCCGGGGCTATCTCCTCGAGAAAGGCCGCATGCGATTCGAGGGGACCATGGAGGAGATCTGGGACAGTGCCGAGCTGCGGAGCGCGCTCGGGGTAGCCGAACATCCGAACCGAACCAGGTAGGTGGCATCGACATGGACGACAACCTCCAGGGCCGTCGCGCCCTCGTGACCGGCGCGGCGTCGGGCATCGGCCGCGCCGTGGCCACGCATCTCGCGGAGCTCGGCGGTGAGGTGATCGTCTCCGACCTTCCGGGCGCGGCGCTCGACCTCGTCGCCAAGGAGATCCCCGTCTCGCTCGCCATTCCTGCCGACCTCTCGGTCGGCGACGAGGTGGCGGCGTTGGCGGGGGAGGCCGGAGCGGTCGACATCCTGGTGAACAATGCCGGCCTCCAGCACGTGAGCCCGATCGAGGCATTTCCCGTGGAGCGCTGGGACCTCATCCTGGCCGTGATGATCACGGCCCCGTTCCTCCTCACTCGGGCACTGCTCCCGGCGATGTACGAGAGGCAGTGGGGCCGGGTGATCAACATTGCGTCCGTCCACGGCCTCGTGGCGTCTCCCTACAAGGTGGCCTACGTGACGGCGAAACACGGGCTGCTTGGGATGACGAAGACGACCGCGCTCGAGGCCGCAGCTCGGTGCCCCGACGTCACCGCCCACGCCATTTGCCCGTCGTATGTTAGGACCCCACTGGTCGAGGGCCAGATCGCCGAGCAATCGACGGTCCACCACCTGCCCGAGGAAGAGGTCGTCGCCGAGGTGCTCCTGGCCAGCAACGCCGTGAAGCGGCTCATCGAACCCGTGGAGGTCGCCCAGGCCGTGGCGTGGCTGTGCGGGTCGATGGCGTGGACCATGACGGGCGGGGTGTTGGGCATGGACGCGGGCTGGCTTGCCCACTGACCTCGTCCGTGGGAATGGCCGGTCCACGAGACCGCGGAGACCGTGATCACCGAGGAGTTGGGAGCAAACATGGACAAGGTCGTGAGGAGCGCCGCCGAAGCGGTGGCCGACATCCCCGACGGAGCATCGCTGGCGGTGGGGGGCTTCGGGCTGTGCGGTATTCCCGCGGCGCTGATCGAGGCGTTGCTGATCGCCGGTGTGGAAGACCTCGAGACGATCTCCAACAACTGCGGTGTGGACGACTGGGGACTCGGCGTCCTGCTGACAGCCCGGCGCATCCGTCGGACCATCGGTTCGTACGTGGGGGAAAACCAGGAGTTCGAAAGGCAGTACCTGGCCGGTGAGCTGGAGGTGGAACTGGTCCCCCAGGGCACCCTGGCCGAGCGGTTGCGGGCGGGTGGTGCCGGCATCCCGGCCTTCTACACGCCGGCCGGTGTGGGCACGCAGCTCGTCGAGGGAGGGTTGCCCTGGCGCTACGACGGCGCCGGGGGGGTATGTGTGGCATCCCCCCGGAAGGAGGTGCGCGAGTTCGGCGGCCGGCTCCATGTTCTGGAGGAGGCGATCACAACCGACTTCGCGCTCGTCCACGCCCGCTTCGGCGACCGGTACGGCAACCTCGTGTACGAGAAGAGCGCGCAGAACTTCAACCCGTTGTGCGCGGCGGCAGGACAGGTGACGATCGCGGAGGTAGAAGAGGTGGTGGACCATGGGGAGCTCGACCCGATGCACATCCACACGCCGGGGATCTTTGTCCAGCGGGTGGTGGCCGCACCGGGGATCGAAAAGCGGATCGAGAAACGGACGGTCGCCCGGTGATCGGTTGGACCCGAGACGAGCTGGCCGCCCGGGTGGCCGCCGAGCTGTCCGACGGGCTCTACGTCAACTTGGGGATCGGCCTGCCAACCCTGGTGCCTAACTTCGTCCCCGTCGGGGTGCACCTGGTGCTGCATGCCGAGAACGGCATTCTCGGGGTCGGCCCCTATCCGGACGAGGCTGCCATCGACCCGGACCTGATCAATGCCGGGAAGGAGACGGTGACGGTGCAGCCGGGAGCGTCCTACTTCGACTCCGCGACGTCCTTCGCCATGATCCGCGGCGGCCATGTGGACGTTGCCGTCCTCGGGGCGATGCAGGTCTCTGCGGCTGGGGACCTGGCCAACTGGATGGTCCCCGGGAAGATGGTGAAGGGCATGGGCGGTGCGATGGACCTGGTTCACGGCGCGAAGCGGGTCATCGTGATGATGGAGCACACCACCCGTGATGGCGGCCGGAAGATCGTGGACCGCTGCACGCTCCCGCTGACCGGCCAGGCATGCGTCCAGCGGGTCATCACGGACCTGGCGGTGATTGACGTGGGCCCAGGAGGGCTGGTGTTGCGGGAGTTGGCGCCTGGGGTGAGCCTCGAGCAGGTCCGCACCGTCACCGAGCCGGAGCTCGTCGTCGCTCTGGAGTGATGAATGGCTTCGCCTTCATTGTGCCGGCCGGACATTGACTTGGTATGGATCGAAGCGTACCCTGCCTAGTAGCACATTATGAGTAGTGGTTCACATCTCATAAGTTGCTCGTCCGGGAGGGGGATCAGATGTATTGTCGTCACTATCACGGCCGCGTTCGCGGTGGCACCACGCCGAGGCGACTGGGCAGCAGTGCACTTGTTGTGCTCGCCGCCTCGGCGCTCTTCGCGGCACCGCTGAGCCTCGCCCCACCGCCGGCGGCATCGGCGGCAACCCTGACAGCGGTGTCGGGGTCGCTCGGGTCCTACAACATCGACACGAACAAGGTGTTCGTGTCGGGGATCTCCTCGGGTGGGTTCGAAGCAGTTCAGCTGGACGTCGCCTACTCGTCGGAGTTCCACGGCGCCGCCATCTTCGCTGGTGGTCCCTACTACTGCGCCCAGGACAGCATCGCCACTGCGGAGGACGACTGCACGACGGCCGTCGAGCCGATCTCGGACGCCACTCTGGAATCCGATACCAACAGCTGGGCATCACAGGGCCTGATCGACTCGACGAGCAATCTCAAGAACGAGCCCATCTACCTGTTCTCGGGTACGAATGACAACACGGTAAAACAGTCAGTCATGAATGATCTTGATTCGTACTACGCACACTACGGGGCGGACATCACCTACAACAGTACGACCGACGCTGGTCATGGCTGGATATCCCCTGAAGGACCGAACTCCTGCAGCGTGACGCAGAGCCCTTATATCAACAACTGTGGGATCGACCCTGAGCAGACATTTCTGACAAGCTTCCTCGGCTCGCTCCAGGCCCAGAACACCGGGAGCCCGGAAGGCCAGCTCATCGAGTTCAACCAGAACTCGTACGCTCCAGGTGGCAGTGCGAACAGCGTGGGAATGTCTAACAATGGCTACGCCTACGTGCCATCATCATGTGCGAATGGGGCATCATGCAGCCTGATGCTGTCCCTTACCGGTTGCGCGATGACGACGTCGGACATCGGGACAGCATTCGCCAGCGATTCCGGGTTGAACGAGTGGGCTGACACCAACAACATGGTGGTGCTCTATCCTGAGGTGGAATCGGCGTACAATTCGAGCAATCCCAATGCCTGTTGGGACTGGTGGGGCTATCTCGGCAACGATGCCAACTACGCGCAGAAGGCAGGTGCCCAGATGACGACCCTCATGGCCATGGTTCACGCCATGGAGGGCGGGACCTCGTCGTCGCCGGCGGCTCCCTCGGTGACGACGGATGCGGCTACGGGCATAACGTCGTCCGCGGCCACGTTGAACGGCAGTGTGGACCCGAACGGGACCGCTACGTCGTATGACTTCGAGTACGGCACCTCGACCTCGTATGGCTCGACCACCTCGTCGGTGAGCGCCGGGTCGGGTACGGCCGCCACCACGGTCTCCGCCGACCTCACCGGGCTCGCACCGGACACGACCTACGACTACCAACTGGTGGCCACCAGCTCGGCCGGTACGACTGACGGGGGCAACCTCACCTTCACCACCCCCGCTGCCTCGGCGTGCTACACCGCGAGCAACTACCAGCTGACGGTCGATGGCTATGCCTACGAGACCGATGGGTACACCTACGCCGATGGCTCCAACGACTATCTCGGACTATGGAACACCTACGAAACAAGCTCGGTCGAGGAGACGTCGCCGGGCTACTTCGTCGCCGTCTCCTCGTGCCCGTGAAGGCGCCAGAGCCACCCGCCGTCATCTCACACCACCGGAAACGCCTCTGGCGACGGGAAGGCCGCTTGCCTGGCGGCCGCGCAAGCAGGGCTCTCGTCCCATGTGCACGGAACTTCCGGTCCGCGGAGTTCGCTTCCCTCGTCATCGGGGACCTTGTCGCCCACACCAACCGAGCGGCAACGGACGGTGACCTCACCGGATCAGGCCGGGTCACGTCGAAGCGACCGCACCCGCACCCGGCCCGCCAGCCCGGCACTACGCCGTGGGTTCCTCCACGGCGCCGCTCGGGGTCGGGACCGGCCTGCCGGCCCGGCCACCATGGAGCTCGAACACCGCCCACATCGCCGCGTACCTCCCGCCCCGCGCCAGGAGCTCGTCGTGCGAGCCGAGCTCGACGACGGTGCCGGCATCGAGGACGGCGATCCGGTCGGCGGCCTGGGCCGTCTGGAGGCGGTGGGCGATCACGACCGTCGTCCGGCCGAGCGACACCCGGCGCATGGCGGCCGCCACCCGAGCCTCGGTGGCAAGGTCGAGGTTGGACGTTGCCTCGTCCAACAGGAGGATGACCGGGTCGACCAGCTCGGCGCGGGCGAGGGCGATGAGCTGGCGCTGGCCGGCAGACAGCGATCTCCCCCGCTCGGTGAGCACGTGGAGGTACCCGCCCGGAAGGGTGGCGATGAAGTCGTGGGCACCGACGGCCCGGGCGGCCCGCTCCACCTCGGCGTCGCTCGCCTCGGGCCGGCCGTAGGCGATGTTGTCCCGGATGGAGCCCGAGAACAAGAACGCCTCCTGGGGCACGTAGCCGAGTTGCCGGCGGAAGGCCTGGAGGTCCAGCGTCCGGAGGTCGTGGCCGTCGACCAGGACGGCGCCTTCGTCGGGGTCGTAGAAGCGGGCCAGGAGCTTCATGACCGTCGACTTCCCCGCTCCGGTCTCACCGACGAGGGCGACCGTCTCTCCCGCGTGGATCCGGAGGTCGATGCCGCGGATGGCCTCGGGGGGCTTGGCCCGGCCCGCGTCGGACGTGAGCAGCAACCTCGGGTCCGACGGGCCCCGCCGTTCGCTCCCCGGTGCGCCCGGCCGCGGCACCACGGTCGGGTAGGAGAAGCGGACGTGTTGGAGTTCGATGTTCCCCGTCAACCGACCGGGGTTCACCGGCTCGTCAGCCAGCGGCGTGCGGGTATCGAGGCGCATGAGGTCTGCCGTGCGCCCGACCGACACCCGGGTCTGCTGCCACGAGTCGAAGACCTGGGAGAGCTGCTGGACGGGAGAGAAGAACATGTCGACGTAGAGGATGAAGGCGATGAGCACCCCGGTGGGCAGGTGGTCGCCGGCGACCAGCCCGGCGCCGACGCCGAGGACGATGGCGTCCGCTCCGCCGGAGAGGAACTGCACGAAGGGGAAGTAGAGCGCCACCAGCCGTTGGGCCGCCACGCGGGTCCGCAGGTAGTCGTTCCCGAGCCGGTGGAACTGGGCCTTGGTGGCGTCCTCGTGCACGTAGGCCTGCGACTCGCGTACGCCAGAGAGGCTCTCTTGGAAGTCGGCGTTGACGATGGCGATCCGCTCGCGTGCCTGGTCGTAGAGGCGGGCGGCGCGCGCGCGGAACACCGACGTGGCGACGGCCAGGGGGAGGATGACGGAGAGCGTGCACAGACCGAGCTCGAAGTCGATGGCGAGGAGCGCTGCTCCCACCCCGACGAAGGTGACGATGGAGACCAGGGCGGAGAGCAGCCCGTTCTCGATGAGCGACTCGAACTGGTCGACGTCGGTGGTCATCCTCGTCATGATCCGCCCGGCCATCTCGCGCTCGTAGTAGTCGAGCGAGAGCCGCTGGAGCTGGGCCCAGATGCGGATGCGCAGCGACAGCATGACCCGTTGTGCCGCCCGCCCCATGACGAACGTCTCACCCATCTCGTCGATGAAGTCGGCCAGCGTGATGACCAGGTAGATCGCCGACGCGATGAAGAGCACGGCGGCCGAGCCCTTCGCCACGCCCCCGTCGATGCCGGTCTTCACCAGGATGGGACCGGCCAGGCCGGCGAGGGCGTCCAGGACCACGAGGACGAGGCCGAGCAGCAGGGGGCGCTTGAACTCCCGGCACAGCCGCAGGAGGCTGAATTGGGGGTCCCGGCGCGCCTCCCGCTCGACGTCCAGCGTGGCGCGGTCCCGAACGGGCCGGAGCGCGGCCACGCGTGCCAGGAGCTCGGGGGTCGGCGCCAGGTTCATCCGCCACCCGTGCCCCCCGCCACCGCCGAGCCCGGCGCCGATGCTCGGCGCGCCGAAGGCTCGTCCGGCGGTCCCCTGCCGGCCCGCGCCGCCGGGACCGCTCCCCGCGCCACCCTCCCACGCCGATGCGGTGACCCCGGCCCCGCCGCCCCCGGCCGACAGCGAAGCCAACGCCTCGATCCGATCCCCGGCCTGGATCGCCTGCTCCTCGTCCAGGCCCTCCAGCAGGGAGCGGTAGACGGGGCACCGGCCCAGGAGCTGGTCGTGGCTGCCCTGGTCCACGATCCTCCCCTCGTCGAGCACGACGATCCGGTCGGCCAGATGGAGCGTCGACCGCCGGTGGGCGATCAGCAGCACGGTACGATCCCCCATGACCTCGCCCAGGGCACGGTGGATCGACTCCTCGATCCGTGCGTCCACGGCGCTGGTGGCATCGTCGAGCACCAGGATGCGGGGGTCGGCGAGGATGGCGCGCGCCAGGGCGATCCGCTGGCGCTGGCCACCCGAGAGCGTGAGACCGCGCTCGCCGACCACGGTGTCGTAGCCGCGGGGGAGCTCTTCGATGAACCCGTGGGCCTCGGCGGCCCGGGCGGCGGCCTCCACCTGGGTGTCGGACGCGTCGGGCCGGCCGTAGGCAATGTTGGACCGGATGGTGTCGGAGAACAGGAACGCTTCTTCGAACACGACGGCGATCTGGCTCCGGAGCGTGCGGAGGGACACGGTCCGCACGTCGTGCCCGTCGACTCGGATCGAACCTCGATCGGGATCGTAGAAGCGGGGCACCAGCATCGCCATGGTGGACTTCCCGCTCCCGCTCGGCCCGACGATGGCCACACGCTCACCGGCCTCGACGTCGAGGTCGATCCCGCGCAGTACCGGTGTGCCCTCCCCGTAGTGGAAGTGGACGTCCGTGAAGGTGATGTCCCCCCGTAGGCGGGGAAGGTCGATGGCACCTGGGGGGTCGGCGATCGTCGGCGTGAGGTCGAGCAGCTGGAAGATCCGCTCCACGCCCGCCCGTGCCTGCTGGGCGATGGTGAGCACGCCGGCCAGCTGCCGCGCCGGGGCGACGAGCTGGGCGATGTAGGTCGAGAACGCCAGGAAGGTGCCGAGCGAGATCTCGCCCCGGAGGGCCAGCCAGCCCCCCAGTGCCAGGATGGCGACCTGGCCCAGGGCGGGGACCATCTCGAGCAGCGGCTGGTACCGGGACTGCAGGCGGACCGCCCGCATCTGGGAGCCGTAGAGCGCTTGGGACGCCCCCACCAGGCGCTCCAACTCCCGCTGCTCCTGGCCGAATGCCTTGACCACGCGGACGCCGTTCACGTCCTCGTCGACGATCTGGGCGACGTCCCCCTCTCGTTGCTGACCGTCCCAGGTGGCGGGAAAGACCCGCCAGCGCATCCGATAGGAGATGACCAGGAGCACGGGAGCGACGACGATGCTCACCACGGCGAGCAGTGGGGACAGATAGAACATGACGGCGATGGAGAGCAGCATCATCAAGACGTTGCCGCTCATGACCGGGAAGAAGGCGAGGAGGCCCTGTACGAGGGACGCGTCCGAGTTCGTGCGGGCCACGAGCTGGCCGGTGGGCATGCGGCCGAGGTTGTCGAAGTCCATCGTCTGGAGATGGTCGTGCATGGCGTTGCGGAGGTCGTACTGCACGGACAGTGCCAACCGCCCACCCCGGTAGCGGCGGATGTAGGCGAACCCGAACCGGACGGCGGCAAGGCCGACGAGGACGACCAGCCAGGGCCAGAGCGCGGAGGTGTGCCGGAGGATCACCCCGTCGACGATCTGGCGTTCGACGAGCGGCACGATGGTCTGGACGCCGCTGGCCAGGACGGCGGCGCCCAGGGTGATGATCAGGTCCCGGCGGTGGCGCAGGGCGTAGCCCCACAGGCGCTTGACCCACCCGGGCTTCGGCGGACCCGATCCGCTCGCGGTGGCGTCCCTGGTGTCGCGAGCGTGGCCGTTCGGGGCCGGGGTCACCGGTCGACACCCGCTCCCGAGCGATCGGCGAAGGCGTCGTCCATGGCCTGGCCCAGCGCCACGAGCGCGTCGACCACGCGATCAGCGTTCCCGGTCCGGGCCCAGAGCGTCTCGAATCGACGGACGATCTCCGTCTCGACCCGGTCGAGGAGCTCGGCGCCCGCCGGTGTCAGATGGAGGGCCACTGCCCGCTGGTCGCCTTGGACCTCGAGACGCTCCACCAGGCCCCTCCGGCACAGCGCGTCGACGGCTGCGCTCATGGCCGGCTTCCCGACCGCCAGGCGGGTGGCGATCCGGGACGCCCGTTCGTCGCCGGACCCGATGGCCGAAAGGACCCGGTAGTGGGCCAGGCTCAGCTCATCGGAGGCTCGCTCGATGAGCCGGGAGGCGCGGGCGAGCGTCCGTACCGCCTCGACGGCACCGGCGTGTGCCTCCGGGGAACTGCTTGCAGCCGGCTCCGGAGCACCCATTCCCACCCAGCATACCAAGATAGTTCATTGGTCGAACCATCCTGGTGCCCGCCGCCGGGTCGCCCGCCGGGATCGTTCGCTGCTCCCGGTTCCCCGTGGTGGTCGGCCCGATCGACGTTGGCGGCGCGCCCATCCGAACCTGTCGGACGCGGAGGATGCCGCACCGTCGAGACGGAGCCGCCAGAGGATGCCGCTCGCCCCGGTACTCCCGGTCGCTACCGAACAGACGGACCCGAGGCGGTGCGGGTGCGGCAGTGCCGGTCCGCCCGAGAGGTCGACGAGGTCGGTAACGTTACTGATGGGGTAGCCGGAAGTACCGGGGTCGAGCGGCGGTGCCGACGCCGGCCGCCCAGGAACGGGGAGACCTGGGCGGCCTGAGGGGGGCCCCATCGGCGCCGGCACATCATTGCGCCCGACTGCCTACAGGGCGCTCGTGATGCTGGAGATGCCGGGCACGCTCGGCAGCGACGAGGCGCTCGGCAGGCTCGGCAGCGACGACGAGCTCGGCACGCTCGGCAGCGACGAGGCGCCGGGTCCGGTGACGCACAAGGTGATGCCCTTCGACGTGGATGCCGACAGCGATCCACCGTCGCCGTTGACGCTCAGCGAACCACCGCCGGAGGCCGAGCCGGGAAGTGGCGATGCCGGAAGGCCCGGCGTCGACACGCACTTCGTGCTCGTTGCCGGCAGCGACGGGATGCTCGACCCCGATGCCGACCCCGACCCGGAGCCCGATGCCGACCCCGACCCGGAGCCCG
>JAJZJY010000397.1 GCA_021809885.1 Actinomycetes bacterium | reverse complement strand
GCCCTCTACGGCGACACGACCGGCGAGACCGACGAGTACGGCCTCCCAGTGCGCTATCCGTGGGCCCAGGACTACCGCGGCAAGGCGACGGTCGTCTACGGCCACACCCCCGTGCCCGAAGCGGTGTGGCTCAACAACACGATCTGCATCGACACCGGCTGTGTGTTCGGGGGCAAGCTCACCGCCCTGCGTTGGCCCGAGCGCGACCTGGTCTCGGTACCGGCCCGCCGTCAGTACTGGGAGCCGGCCCGGCCGCGCGCCGCCGAGAGCCCCTACGTCGCGGAACCGGCGGACCGTGAACCGACCGACCTCGACATCACCGACGTCCTCGGCAAGAAGATCATCGCGACCCGCATGACAGGTCGCACGGTCACGATCCGCGAGGAGAACGCCGTCGCCGCCCTCGAGGTGATGAGTCGGTTCGCCGCAGACCCTCGCTGGCTGGTCTACCTGCCGCCCACCATGGCCCCCACCGCCACTACCGACCGGCCGGGGCTCCTGGAGCACCCCGTCGAGGCGTTTGCCGGCTACCGCCGCGACGGCGTCACTGCGGTGATCTGCGAGGAGAAGCACATGGGGTCTCGCGCTGTGGTCGTCGTCTGCCGCGACCCCGATGTCGCCGCCGCCCGCTTCGCCGTGAGCGACGGAACCTCCGGTGCCTTGCTCACCCGCACCGGCCGGCCGTTGTTGACCGCACGTGCCGACGAGGAAGCTCTCCTGGCCAAGGTCCGCGCCGGGCTCACCGCCGCCGGCACCTGGGACGAGTTGGCCAGCGACTGGGTCGTCCTCGACTGCGAGCTGCTGCCCTGGTCAGCGAAGGCAGGCGAACTGCTCCGCCGCCAGTACGCGCCGGTCGGCGCAGCAGCCACCGCCACCCTCGCCGCCGAGGCGGCCGTGCTCGACGCCGCTGCCAGCCGCGGCGTGGACATCCGCGACGGGGCCGGCGCGCACACCGGCCGGCTCGCCATGGCTGCCCGCTACGTCGACGCCTACCGCCGGTACTGCTGGCCCGTCGAGGGGATCGGCGACCTCCGCCTGGCGCCGTTCCAGGTGCTCGCCGGCGAGGGCGCCGTCCACGCCCTGACTCCCCACCACTGGCACCTCGACATCCTGGGCCGTCTCGCCGCGACTGACCCCGGCACCTTCCGGGCTACGCAGAACATCACAGTCACTGTCGACGATGCGGCCAGCTGCCAGGCCGGTGCCGACTGGTGGGAGGAGCTCACCCGGGATGGCGGCGAGGGCATGGTCGTCAAGCCGGCGACGACCGTGCACCGCACGCCGCGGGGCGTCACCCAGCCAGGCATCAAGGTTCGAGGGCGTGACTACCTGCGGATCATCTACGGCCCCGAGTACACCGCCGAGGCGAACCTCACCCGGCTCCGGGACCGTGGCCTGGGCCACAAGCGAGCCCTCGCCCTTCGCGAGTACGCCCTCGGCATGGAGGCCCTCGAGCGCTTCGTGGCCGGCGAGCCGCTCTACAGGGTCCACGAGTGTGTCTTCGGCGTGCTCGCCCTCGAGAGCGAGCCGGTCGACCCCCGACTCTGACCACCGCACGCTTTCGTGGCCGGGGCGCAACTGGCGGCTGGGGCGGGCTGTACCAGTCGTTGTGGCGTTGCTGCCTTCGGCCGTCAAGACGCCCCAGTATCCGAGGAAGGTCGCCACCGACATCGCAGCCAGGAGCTGGCAGCGGAGGTGGCTCGGAGGTGCCTGCCCTGGAAGCTGACGGCGCAGGCCGTGAGGAGGTGCTGGCTGTCGCAGAGCTGATGGAGGCACTTCGTGCTCCGGGTGACGTCCACCGCTTTCGGCTGTCCAAGAGGATCGGCCACGAACAGCACGGTGACCGCTTTGCCGTCGTGGTTCGAGGCGAGGAATTCTTGCCGAGATCGGTCGTCATCGTCGCTCCCACCTCCCGAAGCGCACGACCGGCGTCGTTTCGACCAGATGCGGACATCGCTGGCGAAACCACCCACATCTTACCCACATCTTGGTCGAGCAGGTCGGTGCGGTCGACGCCAGGAACCTCGGGGAGCTCGTCGGGTACTCACCCACGAGGAGCTCTGGGGCGTCGATTGACACGCTCCTCGCCATTCTTGGCCTGCGCTGACACCCCCCAACGGATTGCGGTCGACTTCGCGCTCGGAGACATCTCGCTGCCTGCGACGATGTGGAAGGGCGGGAAAGGAAAGACCTCCAGGTGGGCCGGAGGGGCCGGGAGGACGGAACCAGAGGTTCCGGCAGGGTCGGCAATGGGCCATCGCCAGCGCGTTGTTTGGGCAGTTGACCGCGATAATCGCGGACAACTGCCCAAACAACGTGCCCGAGCCCGCTTTCGTTCCGGTGTGGACCGACACGTCCCATCCCACCGGGCGCCCCCGCCACGCTTCGCCACCGCGGTCCCGGATGAGCGTTCGCGCGCCGAGAGCCGCCCGCTCCCCAGGGTCAGCGCGCGGGTGCACCCACCCGGCCGCTACCCACCTCAGCCGCCCGTCCGGCCGCTTCACCGGCGATACGCCGAGCGAGCTCGGCGTATCGCTGATCGAAGTCCCAGGAATACCACGATCGCGGCCAGCTCCTGGCTGTAGTCGACCTCCTGCCGGGCGAAAAGATCGCCGCCCCTCGAGCGCGCCGGCCCGCTCGGCGGTCTCGACGGCCTCGCCTCTCGCGTGGGCGATCGCGGCGGCCGGGGCAACAGCCCGACCAGCCGGCGACGCCGATGGCTACGGTCTCTCGGTCGCCACAACGACCAGTACGCAGCGGGCCGTGTGGCAAGAGAACCCGACTGAGCCTTCGAACCTCTCGTGGCACGCCTGTGGCACGAAGGCCGCCGTCCTCTCCATCGCGGCGGGTTGGGACCAACAAGCAACCGCCGCGTAGCTCCGGCTGATCCTTTGCCCAACGCGCTCGTAGCTCCGGCGATCTGTGCTGCTACCCAGCCTCGCGCCGGGTTGGGGCTGACGCACGCAACGCCCAGTGGATCGACAGCGCGGGCGTACGCCCTCTCGCTCTCGCGGAAGCTGTTGGTATGCGCAGGTAGCACCGGTGGTGCTACCATCATGGTGTGCCCGTAGTGAAGAGGTCTGTCTCCATCGATGCCGAAGTCGCCGCTGCTGCCGAGGAAGCTGCCGCCGAGGACGGGGTGTCCTTCAGCGCCTGGCTGTCGGAAGCAGCTCATCGGCAGCTCCTTGTTCGCGAGGGCCTACGTGGAGTCGCCGCGTGGGAGGGGGAGGCAGGTGCTCTGTCGCCAGATGAGCTGGCTTCAGGGGAGGCCTTGCTCGACCGTCTCCTCTCGGGCAGTTCCCGTCAGACGGTGCGAAGCGCATGAGCGCCGACGGATTGACCTACGACACGGGGGCGTTGGTAGCCGCCGAGCGGGATGACCGGATGATGTGGTCGCTGCATCGGGCGGCCCTGGGACGAGGGCTGCCCCCGACGGTTCCCGCAGGGGTACTGGCCGAGGGTTGGCGTGGCGGTCCGCAAGCGAAGCTGTCCAGGCTGCTGAAAGGCTGCGACGTTGAGGACCTCACGAAGGCGCGGGCGATAGCGGTGGGTGTGCTGGCTGCTCGAGCCCAGCATGACGACATCGTCGATGTGTCAGTGGTTGAAGGCGCCCTTCGCCGCAACCACGCTGTGGTCACCTCGAACGCGGGCCACATCCGCAAGGTCGCCGCCGCCGGGGGCACCGGCATCATGATCCACAGCGTCTGACCTTCTGTCGCGTTGACCGCCAGCGACCGACACTGACCCTCATGTGCCGCTCTGATTGGGAGGACTGTGGAAGAAGCGAGGGAGAGACCAGGGCGGGAGGGTTGTTGGACCGCTCACCTGTCCCCTCACGGTGACGGGTCCCCGCGCTCGGTCATACCCTCCCACAACGGGGCGACCGACGCCGCGACGGCATCGGCCTGGGGAGGACCTCGACTCGGACAGCGAGACGACGCGCCCACGCCGCTGCCCGGCAGCTGGTCGGCGCGGACCACCACGACCTCCGGCAGCTCCTCGAACGCTTCCCCCTGCGGAGCGGTCGGCGGCGTCGCCGTCACGGGTGGCCGGAAGGCACCTCGGGTCTGCCAACAGGTGGCAGGTATACCTTGCGCGCTCGTGAGCTCCGACCACCCGAGCTTCCGGCAGGTCGTCTTGGACGCCACGGACGTCCGAGAACTGGCGGAGCTCTACCGGAGCTACTCGGGTACAGCTATCGCCCCGGTGACGAACCGCCCGCCGCTTGCCACCTCGACACGCACGGCTCCGACTAGCTCGTCCTACGAGACGGCTCTGGTCGGCCGAGCAGCTGCACTTGGACCTCACCGTGCCGAGGATTGAGGCGCTGGAGAACCAGCACTCCCGGGCGACGGCGCTTGGCGCCCGACTCTTACTCGACCGCTCGGACGACGTGCAGGAGCCCCTCCGGGTGTATGCCGACCCGGCTGGCCACCCGTTCTGCATCTTTCGTAGCCCCCGCCTGACCAGGCCTGCGGCCTGCCCGCAGGGGGATCGGCCATCGACACAGGGCTTGGACGAGTGGCTCGCTGGTATGGCGTCAGCCGCCACCGGTCATTCAACCGTCAGGGTCGACGTGCCAGCTTGACGAACGCTACGTGGACGCGAGGAGGGCGGCGACGGTGACAAGCCAGGCCGTCATGCTCAGGTAGAAGATACGCTCGAAAAAACCGAATCCTTCCGTGGCATCGGAGAGGTCGGCAACCTGCAGGTCGGTGATCTGGTGCCACCACAGGTCGCGGGGAAGCGCGCTGGCTGGTGGGATGGCTGCTTCGGCAAGGTGGCGGTACCACTCGGCCCAGACGCAAGCCACCGACCGATGACCGTCGTCGAGTCGACGTCGAGTGTCAACCCGGCGGCTTCAGGCGGCGCCGGGGGATTCGAGACTGCTCACGAGGCGGGCGACGGCTCAGGCCTCGCCGGCTGCGATCATGGCCGTCGGGGTGCGGTCGTCGAGGGCTTCGACGGGCTTGAGCATCCACACCAGGATGTTGTCCTGCTACGAATGGCGTGGCACGATCTCTCCCACATGAACGCCGGACCCGCCGCGGAGAA
>JAJZJY010000396.1 GCA_021809885.1 Actinomycetes bacterium | reverse complement strand
CGCCAGCGTCATCGCCGCCCGAGCGGGCAGCCCCACCGCCGCCTCCGCCGGCGGCGCCATCCCCGAGCGGACCGGCCGTGGGCAGCTCAATCGGGGGCGGTCCCTCCGGGGATGGTTGCGGATCGCCGCCGAACGGCACGACCTGCGGGCGGGTGGAGGGGGCGTCCCCGGGGGTCCCGGGGTTCGCCGGCGCGGCGTCGGACATGGAATCGGTCCCTTCTCATGACGCGCGCTCCGAAGGAGCGGGCGGCGCGTCCGTCGCCACGCGGGGAGCCTCGAGGGGCTCCCACCGGGCGCCGTCGCGCGAAATCCATTGGTGTAGACGTCGGGGGTCGCGTTCTTGGAGGGCGCCCCCGGCGCCGAGGCCGGCGAGGAGCTCCGCCGGGCGGAGGCTCCGGGGCCGGCAGGCCAGCTCTGCCTGCAGCCGCACGCCACCGGCGTAGGGCAGCCCGGCAGGGCCGAGCACCCGGAGGTCGAGCACCGCCTCCCGGACATCCTCAGTGACCTCACGCCCCTTGCGGTGACGGGTCAGCACCAGCGTGGAGCCGGCCAGCAACTGCTCGCAGCTCACCGCCAGCGCTCCCGGGTCGACCGGGCCCCGCCCAGCCGTGACGGCCACCCACTGCCACGTGCAGGAGGTGACCTCCTCCTGGAGGGAGGCGGCGCCGGCCGGCAGCACTGCGGCGGCCACGGCGTCGACACCGTCGGGCAGGGCGTCCGACAGGCGCCCGAGCAGTACCGGCACGTCGCTCCCGACATCGACGCCGCTGGCGCCGTCGGCGACCTCCACATCCAGGTACTCGGCCAGCGACTCGTGGCCGGTGGGCAGGGCCAAGCCGAAGCTCACCTTCGGCCGCGGCGTGAAACCCTCGCTGTAGGCGAGGGGCAGCTGGACCCGGCGGAACGCCCGCTCCCACATGCGGGCGACGTCGCGGTGGCTGGTCCAGCGGACCTTGCCGAGCTTGGTGAAGCGGAGGCGGACGCGTGTCATCGACTCGCCGCCCCGACGGCGCTGGGCCGCAGCTCGACGGGCACCGACATGCCACCGCCCAGGTCCTGGCCGGTGCCCTGGCTGCCGCCCGCCGGCGGCAGCGGTGAACCGACGACGTGCTCGATGCCGTAGCCGGTGCACGCACCGCAGTCGTAGCACGGCGTCCACCGGCAGTCCGGCGTGCCGGCTGCGGCCAGGGCGTCCCGCCACTCCTGCCACAGGAAGTCCCGGTGCAGCCCGGCCGACACGTGGTCCCAGGGGAGCACCTCGTCTTGGGGACGCTCACGGTGCACGTACCAGTCGAGCGACAGGCCGTGCGCATCCATGGCCGACGTCCAGCGGCTGAGGTCGAAGTGCTCCGACCACTCCTGGAAGGTGCCGCCCCGGCGCCACACCTCCTCGATGACCGCCCCCACCCGCCGGTCCCCCCGGCTGGCGATCCCCTCGGCGACCGACGCCCTCGGGTCGTGCCAGCGCAACTGCACGCCTGGGTCCCTGCGGGTGGCGTCCCGCAGCAGGCGGACCTTGGCGCGCAGCTCCTCGACGGTGTCCTGGCGGAACCACTGGAACGGGGTCTGCGGCTTGGGCACGAACCCGCCGACGGAGGCGGTCACGCTGGGAGCACGCACGTGGCGGCGGCCGACGGCGGCGCAGTTGCGGGCGAGCTCGGCGATGCCGAGCGTGTCCTCCTCGGTCTCGGTGGGCAGTCCGGTGAGGAAGTACAGCTTCACCCGGTGCCATCCTTGCGAGAAGGCTGCCTCCACGGCGCCGTAGAGGTCCTCCTCCCGGATGAGCTTGTTGATCACCTGGCGCATCCGCCAGGTCCCGCCCTCCGGGGCGAAGGTGAGCCCGGTGCGCCTGACTTTCTGGATCTCGGCGGCGACGCCGACCGTGAAGGCGTCCACCCGGAGGCTCGGGAGGCTCACCGACACCTGGCCGCTGCAGGCGGGGTCGTTGATGATCCCGCTCACGACCTCGTCGATGCCGGAGAAGTCGGCGCTCGACAGCGACGTGAGGCTCACCTCGTCGTAGCCGGTCCTGTCCAGGCCGGAGCGCACCATCTCCCGCACCTGGCTGGCGGGCCGCTCGCGGACCGGGCGGGTGATCATCCCCGCCTGGCAGAAACGGCACCCGCGCGTGCAGCCCCGGAAGATCTCCACGTTGAGCCGGTCGTGGACGACCTCGGTGAGCGGCACCAGCTGCCGGCGGGGGTACGGCCAGGCGCCGAGGTCGGCGATGGTGCGCTTCTCCACCACCGCCGGCACGTCCGGGTACCGAGGGGTGACGGCGACCAGGCGAGGACCGTCGTAGCTGACGTCGTAGAGGCTGGGCACGTACACCCCGGCGACGGTGGCCAGCTCGCGGAGCACCCGGCGGCGGGAGCCCTCGGTGCGGCCGGAGCGCTTCCACGCCGCCACCACCTCGGTGATCTCGCCCACCACCTCCTCCCCGTCGCCGATCACGAACGCGTCGACGAAGTCAGCGAGGGGCTCCGGGTTGAACGTGCAGTGCCCGCCGGCGACCACGAGCGGGTCCTCCGGCCGTCGCCGGTCGGCGTGGACGTCGACGCCGGCAAGGTCGATGCAGTTGAGGAGATTGGTGTACACCAGCTCGGCGGACAGGTTGAAGGCGAGCACGTCGAAGCTGCCTGCGCGACGATGGGTCTCCAGGCTGAACAGCGGCACGCCGGCGCGCCGCATCTCCGCCTCCATGTCCGTCCACGGGGCGTAGCTGCGCTCGGCGACAGCGTCGCCCCGCTCGTTGAGCAGCTCGTAGAGGATCTGCAGGCCCTGGTTGGGGAGGCCGACCTCGTAGGAGTCGGGGTACACGAGCAGCCATGCCGCCCGGCCCGGTCCGTGTGCGGGGACCGACGCCCCGTCCTCGCACCCGATGTAGCGCGCCGGCTTGTGCACCCGGGCGAGGAGGGGCTCGATCCGCGGCCACAGCGACGTCATCTCCCGACAAAGTCTAGCGGGAGGCGGCTCGGGGCCGTCCCCGCCGGCACAGGGGACTCAGCTGAAGCGGCGCATCCGGACGTTGAGCACGAGCCCGACGCAGGCGAACTCGATCAGGAGCGCCGAGCCGCCGTAGCTCATCCAGGGCAGCGGGATCCCGGCGACCGGCATCAACCCCATGGTCATGCCGATGTTCTCGAATATCTCGAACACGAAGTACCCGAGCACCCCAGCGCACACGAGGCGGCCGAAGACGTCCCGGGACAGCGCCGCCGCCTGCCATGTACGCCAGATCACGACCAGGAACAAGGCGAGCAGTGCGGCGCACCCGACCAGCCCCACCTGCTCGCCGACGGCGCTGAAGATGAAGTCCGTCGACTGGGCGGGCACCTGCGACAGGTTGGTGGCGCTGCCGTGCCCGATGCCCTGGCCGAGGAGGCCGCCGTGGGCGATGGTCTCCTTGGACCTGACGATGTTGAAGATGGAAGCGCCAGCAGGAGTCTGCAGGAACCGGGCGCTCACGTTGTTGGGCGTGCGGAGGAAGGAGGTGATGCGCAGCTTCTGGTAGCCCTTCAGCACGCCGAGCTCGACCACGGCGATTACCGTGGCCACGGCGGCGGCGGCCAGGGCCGCGAGCAACCGCCCCCGGGCCCCGCCGACGACGATGACGACGGCCGCGATGGCGAGGAGGACGAGGGCGGACCCGAGCGCCGGCTGCTTGTACACCAGCACGAACGGCACGACCGTGAGCGCCAGGATCACCCCGGCGGCCCGTGCCGGGAGGCGGCCGCGGAAGTGGGCGGCGTAGGCGGCGAGGCAGACGGCGAGGGCCATCTTGGCGAGCTCGGCGGGTTCGAACTGGTATGGGCCGATCTGGAACCAGGCCTGCGAGCCCGCAACCCGGTGGCCGACGCCGAAGACGGCGACGAGCAGCAGCACCGTTCCGGCGTAGAGGAGCCAGGCCCAGTCCCGGTAGCGCCGGTAGTCCACCGCAGCGACGGCCAGCATCACGCCGACCCCGACGACGGTGTACTCCGCCTGCTTCTTGGCCACATAGAGCCCTGACTGCCCGGCTGCCTCGAGCGGTACCCGCGTCGTGGACCACACCATGACCACGCCGAAAGCCGACACGAGCAACACGGCCACGATGAGCACGAAATCGAGATGTCGCCAGGCGGAGGGGCCCCGCTGTCGGACGTGGGCTCCGGGAGCGGGGCGCACGTCGGTGAGCATCGTCATGTGGCGCTCCCTGTCGCTGTCGTGTAGGCGGGTGGTTGCAGCTTCTCGTGGAGGACCTGGTCCCAGACCTCCCGCACCACGGGGGCGGCGATCGAAGCGCCGTAGCCGGCGTCCTCCATGAAGCAGTCGATGACGTAACGGGGGTTGCTGGCCGGGCCGAACGACGTGAACACCGACGTCACCTGGCAGCCGCGGCACTGCACCTGGGCGGTTCCCGTCTTGCCTGCGATGCCGGCGTTGGACAGGGAAGTGCTCCGGAAGTCGCCGGCGGCTGTGCCGTTGGGGGAGTTGACGACCCCGAGGTAGCCCTGGATCATCGCCGAGCGGTCGGCGGCGCTCAACGCTACGCTGTGGCCGGCGACGACGGGTTGGAAGCGCTCGATCACCTTGCCGCCCGGCGACTCGACGTCGAGAGCGAGCTGCGGGCGGTAGCGGGTACCGCCGTTGGCGAAGGTGGAGTAGGCGTTGGCGAGCTGCAAGGGAGTCACCTCGTCCTGCCACTGCCCGATGGCCATCTGGGCGCTGTAGCCGGTGAACCAGGGGCCGCCGCTCGACTTGGGCTCCCTCGCGAGCTGCGCGACCGTCGGGACCCACCCGGGCATCTCGCCGGGCAGGTCGATGCCGGTCGGCTGGGCGAAGCCGTAGCTCCTCGCCACCTTCTGCAGGTAGTCGTCCCCGAAGCTGGAGCGGCCGTCCCACAGGCGGGCGCCGATCATGTTGAAGTAGTTGTCCGACGAGACCGTGAGAGCAGTAGCGAGGTCGATGTAGCCGGCGCCGATGCCGTTGTCGTCGTGGAAGAGCTGGTTGCCGATCCGGATAACACCGGCGGTGTCGTTGAAGATGTAGTTGGGCGTCACCAGCCCGGACTCGAGCCCGGCGG
>JAJZJY010000395.1 GCA_021809885.1 Actinomycetes bacterium | reverse complement strand
GTTCCCTTCGTCGTTGCCCGCCCTCGTCCCTGCGCTCGTCGACGGCGAGGCGGTGACGGGCCCTGCGAGCGGGGTCTCCTTCGATCCGTCGGAGCCTTCCGGTCCCCTCTACCGCTACGTGGAAGCCGACATGGCGACCGTCGAGCGCGCCGTCGCGGTCGGCGCCCGGGCCGCCACCCGCTGGCGCGACGTGCCGGCAGAGGCGAGAGCCGGGCTCCTGTGGGCCACGGCGGACGAGCTCGAGCGCATGCGCGCGAGGGCGATCGCCACCATGCAGCGCGACGCGGGCAAGGTGGTGGCAGAAGCCGACCGCGAGGTCTCCGAGGCCGTGGACGGCGCGCGCTACTACGCAGAGCAGGCGAGAGTGCTGGCCTCGCGCCACGGCCCGGCCGGGCAGTTCTCCCCCTACGGCGTGGTCGTGGTGGCGCCGCCGTGGAACTTCCCCATGGCGATCCCCGCAGGCGGCACCTTCGGCGCGCTCGGGGCGGGCGACGCCGTGATCCTGAAGCCCGCCCCTGAGACCGTGCTCACCGCCTCCCTGCTCGTCGAGGCCGCCCATCGCGCGGGGATCCCCGGCGAAGTGCTCCAGTTCCTCCCCGTCCAAGACGCAGAGACCGGCCGGCGCCTCGTCACCCACGAGGAGGTCTCTGCCGTCGTGCTCACCGGCGCCTTTGACACCGCGCGCATGTTCTTGGGCTGGCGGCCCGCCCTCGTGCTCCACGCCGAGACGAGCGGGAAGAACGCTCTGGTCGTCACCGCGTCCGCGGACCAGGAGGACGCGGTGCGTGACCTCGTCCACTCCGCCTTCTCCCACGCCGGCCAGAAGTGCTCCGCCGCCTCCCTCGCCATCTTGGAGGCTCCCGTCTACGACGACCCGGTCTTCCTGGGCCGTCTCGCGGACGCCGTGGCGAGCCTTCCCGTCGGCCCGGCGACGGACCCGTCGACCAAGGTCGGCCCGCTCATCCGGCCGCCGTCAGGCGCGCTCCTCCGCCAGCTCACGACCCTCGACCCAGGCGAGCGCTGGCTGGTCGAGCCCGCCCAGGTGGGATCGAACCCGCACCTGTGGTCGCCGGGGGTGAAGCTCGGGGTCGCCCCCGGCAGCCAGCTGCACCAGGTGGAGTGCTTCGGCCCCGTGCTCGGCCTCATGCGCGCCAGGGACCTGACAGACGCCCTCGAGCTGCAGAACGCCACCGCCTACGGGCTGACCGGGGGGATCAGCTCGCTCGACGACCACGAGGTCGCCCGCTGGCGAGAAGCCGTCGACGTCGGCAACGCCTACGTCAACCGGCACGTCACCGGCGCGATCGTCCGCCGCCAGCCCTTCGGCGGATGGAAGCGTTCGGCAGTCGGCCCCGGGCACAAGGCCGGCGGCCCGAACTACGTGGCGAGCCTCGGCCGCTGGTCCCGGCGGCTGCCGTCGGACCTCGCAGCCGAACGGGCGCGGGCGAATGCCGAGGCGGGGCGCCTCGTGCCCGGAGTGGACGAGGCCGCGCTGCGCTCGGAGCGCAACGTCTTCCGGCTCCGCCCGTTGCGAAGAGCGGTGCTTCGCCTCGGCGGTCCCGTGGACCCCTCCGCGCTCGCCCTCTCGCTCGCCGTCGCAAGCGATCTCGGCGTCGCGGTCGAGGTGTCGGTCGACGCTCGTCAAGGTGACGAGGCGGCCGCTGCGCTCCGGGACGCAGCCAGCAGTGCGCAGGTGCGCGTCGAGACCCGGCTCGAGAGGATCGAGGCGCTCTTGGCCCGCCTCGAGTCCGAGCCGGTGGATCGGGTCCGGCTCCTCGGCGCCGACCCCGCCGAGCGCCTGGCGCTGCTCGACACGCCAGCAGAGGTCGACGTCGAGCCGCTGGTCGGGCTCGGGACGTACGAGCTGGCGCGCTGGACGCGCGAGCAGGCGGTGAGCACCACGGCCCACCGGCACGGCAACGTGATCGGAGCGCGCCGGCGTGGAGGGTGACCGTGTGCCGGCGAACGACAACGCCGGAGGGCCTCCACGATCGCCGCGTCCCGAGCTGCCTGGCCGGAGTCCATCTCCGCCTTCTTCGCAGTCGTGCGGCCGGTGGTTCCGGCGCGCCGGGTCGAGCTCTGGTGGTTCTTCATGCTGGCGGTCCGCTTCTGGTCGGATGTCTTGCAGGACGCCCGACACCTGTCAGCTGGCAGGCATCAGGGGGGGCGGCCACCTCGACTTCCTCCCTCAGCGCGACAACCTCGTCGACAGCGCGTGAAGGGCTCCCCAGAGGATCTGCGTCCCGGCAGCGCCGGCTCACCCTGCCGCGGGGGACGCATCCTCGTCCGGAACCGGATCTTTCACCGGCAGAGGTCCCTCAGGCGGGGGCGGGCTGCCGACGACGCGGTCGGGGCCGGCCCTGCCCTCGGTCCTTCTTCGCGGTTTCGATCGCTTCGACGATCGCTGGGTTGCCAAGCGCTACCAACTCGGCCGCGCTGATCGTGACTGCGGGCCGGAGAACCACGGTCCCGTCGTCGAACTCGTCGACCAGGTACCGGCGGTCTGTCCGGCGTCCGATCTTCGCCAAGTTGGCTCGGCGCCGATCGTCCAGTAGGAGCTCTTTGGTCATGCGGTCAGTGTAGCCGCCCGCCAACCGAACTGCCACATCGCCCGATATGGACAGTAGGGTGCGATGGTAATATGGGTTGATGGCCTTCGAGCTCAACTTCATGCCGCAGCCCCTGACCGTGCTCGAGGCGTCGCTCGAGGACCCGACCCGACAGGAGCTGGCCGATGCAGTGGAGGCGGTGCTGGACCAGCTCGAGACCGACCCCGGCGAGCCCACGCTCGGGACGACCAACTTCGTCACGGAGGGCTACCGGCACATCCGGTCGACCCCGGTGCGCCGGGACGGTTGGGTGGTCATCTGGCAACTCGGCACGACCGGAGAGCAGCTGGACATTGTCTTCCTCGGCTACCCGGAGCAGCCGAGCGGCGCGACGCCAAGCTGAACCCAACCCACTGTTCCGCCAGCGCCTCGCCGAGCCGTTCGACTCAGAACCCGTCGTGTTCGAGATCCGTACCCAGTCCCGCCGCATCACCGAGCAACGGTCACAGCGTGCGCCACAGCATCGCCACGTCGCTCCCCATCCGGCTCGTCGCCTCGAACGCAGTGCGGAACGTCGCCTCGAACGCAGTGCGAAACGTCGCCCACCACCCTGAGAACCACTCTCCGCCCGACGGGTCGCCGCGGGCAATGACCGCCTCCTCGTAGGGGTCGCACGGGAGTGCAATCTCGGGCGGGCCACCACCTCGGCGAGCTCCTCGGCGCACAGCCGCGGAACTTGGTGTCGTCGCCGGTCGAGAAGGACGGCTCCAGGTCGCCGAGCGGCCGCTCGCGCAAGTGGGCCACCAGCTGCCCGGAACCGACCCGTCGCCGCAGCATCTTCGAAGCGCCAGCGCTGTGCGACCCCCGGGGAGTTGCCTGTGGCCAGGGAAGGAAGCCGAAACCGGTCGAATGCGGCGCGAAGCCCCAGAGGTCGAAACAACCTCTGGCCAGGAAAGGTAAAACCCGACGCCGCGAGGCGCCGGGTGGGTTACTGACATGATAGCACGGTACCGCGCTAGGTCAATTACCAACCTGTGGGCTTGGCGAATCCACCAGCCGGGTCCGGAAGTTGGTTGTTCGAGTAGTCTGTCTTCGTGAGCTTGTACCACCAGTGATTTCCCACACCGGCCGTAGCTGAGTCCTTCAGTGCTCCGGCCAGGTACCGGCTCCCGGGGTTGACGAGGCCCACCGGAACTTTCTTGCGTGCGAGCCTCAGGGGTAGGGCGAGATCACTGTCGTTGGATATGACAACGGCCGCGTCGACCCGCGTTGTCAGGACGTCCGAGAGCAAGTGAGAAGCCACGTTGACATCGCTGCCCTTTTCTTCGAGGTCCAGGTAGCTGACCATGAAGTGCGCACCCGGAACGTCTGAATGAGTGCCGTCGCGGACCATGATCGGCCAGTTCGAGGTTACGAGCTTCGGGGCGTGGGTCTTGGGGTTCTCAGTTGCCAGAAGTGCCCTCTTGACCGTGGCCGAGTAGTAGCCGTACTCAATCAGGTCGACACTTGTGGTGGCGCGAAGCGCCTTTAGGTACTTGTCCTGGTCAATGGGCTTGGACGGCTTGTTGACGCCACTCACTCTGGCCGTGCGATAGACGACGCGCTCGACAGCGGCACCAGCGTTGGCCCACGCCAGGGTTCGTACCGCGAGCGCTGAGCACAGCGCACGGATGTCGAGCCACCGCCACCCTGGCGTCCGGCGACCGTTGACCAGTCGCCCCGCAAAGTAGAGGTTGAACCCGTCGACGTAGAACCCCACCCTCACTATCGACCATGTTAGGCCAACATGGCACGCGGCGGTTCAACTGGACAGTCCCTGTTCCTTCCCGGCATATGCACAAGGGATGGTGAGTCGGGAAGCTACGACCGGGGCGACGAGCACGGAGTCCGCGAGGGACACGCCTCTCCTCGTTGCACACGGACGTGACGTCGGTCTCCAGCAGGTCGCGAGCTTCTCTCGCTTCACGGACCTGTTCCGGGTCCGGTCGGTGGCGTCGCAGCCGCGCAGTGGAGCCGGCGCTGCCTACGCTCGTGCCCGCTCCCGAGGCAACCTGGGAAGCGTCCCAAGCGTCTGAAGGAGTGTGGGTGAGGGAGCGCTCGTCGCCATTGCGATTCGCGGCACCGCGGTCGTGGCCGTGACCGACCGGCGCGACCGTGCGGTCGCGGCGCTCTTCGACGCGCACTACGCCGGGCTGTGCCGGCTGGCGACCCTGCTGCTCGACGATCCTGGACAGGCGGAGGAGGCGGTCCAGGAAGCCTTCCTGCGCACGTTCGTCGGGTGGCGCCGCCTCCGGCACCCCGAGCACGCAGGCGCCTACCTGCGAGCTGCCGTCGTCAACCAGTGCCGCTCCCGCGGTCGCCGGCGAGTGACGGAGCAGCGCGGCAACCGGACGGTGTGGGCAGGAACCCAGGACGAGGCACGCAGCTCGGACATCGAGCGTGCCGGGGACGTGCTGGCCGTGCTCGACGCCGTCCGCTCCCTCCCCGCCCGTCAGCGCGAGGCGGTCGTCCTGCGCTACT
>JAJZJY010000394.1 GCA_021809885.1 Actinomycetes bacterium | reverse complement strand
GCCGGCGGTCCCGGAGAGCGTCGCCCCGGTGAGGAAGGCCAGCGTGCGGAAGATGCCGGAGGGCACGAAGCCGAGCACGACGTGGCCTGTGGCGAGGTTCGTGACCCGGGTGGAGGTCACGAACACCAGGACGGCGAGGGGGATGACGATGATGCCGATCGTCTTGAACTGGCGCTTCAGGTAGGCGCTGGCGCCCTCCTGGACCGCCTTGGCGATCTCGACCATGTTGGGGGTGCCCTGGTCGGTGGCGAGCACGTTGCGCATGAGTACGACGCCCGTGGCGATCGCAACCAGGGCGCACACGGCGGCGAAGGTGAGCCATGCCCATTCGGCACCCCCCAGGCGGAACGCCTGGTAGCCGCCATCGAGGAGGGGTCGGATCATCTGGTCTGCTTCTCCATTCTCCCCCGAGGGAGCTTCCCCCGGCTGGGTGTGCGCCCGCCCGCCGGGGCCGGGCCGGCGACCGGCCCCCCGGCGGCAGGTGTGCGTCGGACGAAGATCTGCTTGGCGACGCTCGCTCCGAGCGTCCGTTCGTGGCCGCCGACGGCGACCACCACGGGTCCGTCGAAGGGGTGCTTCTCCCGCAGCACCACCTCGACACCGGGCCGGACGCCGAGCCCGTCGAGGAAGCGGGCGAGCTCGGGGGCGGTGGAGCCGGGCAGCGCGATCACGGCCCGGTCCCCGGGCGTCAGGTCGTAGAGGACCGGCAGGTCAGGCAGGCTCACCGCCTCGGTGCCCGGGATCGGGAACCCGTGCGGACAGGTCGCCGGGCGGTCGAGGGCGACGTAGAGCCGGTCCTCGACCTGCTGGGGCAACTGGTGCTCGAAGACGGGGGCCAGCGCGTCCGCCTCCGACCAGGAGTAGCCGAGCATGTCTGCGAGGAACCGCTCCACGATCCGGTGCCGGCGGATGACGGCCATGGCCAGGCGCTCCCCCTCCCGGCTGAGGGTGACGCCGTGGTAGGGGGCGTGGCTGAGCAGACCCCGCTCGGCGAGGCGCTTCACCGTGGCCGTGGCCGTGCCGGGCGACACCCCCAGCGACTCTGCCAGGTCACCAGTGCGAGCGGTGCCGTCCGCTCCCGGGGCGCGACTCAACCTCCACACGGCTTTCAGCGTTTCGCGCTCGGGCTTCGTCAACGAACTCGACATGATTTTGGGCCGTTTGAAACCTTAAGGTTTCGACCACCGGAACGTCAAGCCCCGTGACTGGGACCGCTTCCCGCAGAGACGTAACGTCGTGCGTCGAGGGCCCGCCTTGCCTACCCCGCCGCCTTCGCCTCCGCCCCCGATGGACCAGCCACCGCGCCGATTGTTGCGCCTGCGCCGCCACGGCCTTGCCCTCCTGATCCTCGCCGCGGCCGCCGGGGTGACGGGAGCGATGTTCGTCCCCGTCCGCCCTCTGGTCCCGGCAGGCGCCAGGGCGTGGACCCGGACCCTCGTCGCCGGAGGCCTCCGCCGCAAGGAGCTGGTGGTCGCGCCCTCCTCCCGCCGCCCGGGTACCCCACCGCTGCCCCTCTACGTCGTCCTGCACGGCTCGGACGCCACCCCGGCGTTCGAGGAGCGCCGGACGGGCTTCTACGCGCTCGCCGGCGAGGGCCGGGCGGTGCTCGTCTACCCCGCCGGCGTCGGGCAGAGCTGGAATGCGGGTGGCGGCTGCTGCGGCCTGGCTGCCGCCCGAGGCATCAACGACGTGGCCTTCGTGCGGGCCGTCGTCGCCGATGCGATCGCCCACCTCGGCGTCGACCGCCACCGCGTGTACCTCGTCGGCTACAGCAACGGCGGCAAGCTGGCCATGCGCATGCTCGGGGCGGACCCCGGGGCGTTCGCCGGCGTAGCCGTGTACGCAGCGACACCGACGGAGCCGCTGCCGCCGGGGCCGCCCGTGCCCGTCCTCCTCGCCGGCGGGACATCCGACCCGCGCACGCCGTGGGCGGGGGCCACGGAGCAGGGCAACGGGGGGCCTGCGCCGTCGGTGCTGGGCACGGCGGCGTTGCTCCGCCGGCGCGACGGGCTCGATCATCCCGGCGCCGGCCGGAGGGAGCGCCTCGCCGGCGGTCGGGTGACGGTCACCACCTGGCGGGGTGCCAGCCGCCGGCAGGTGCTGCAGTTGGTGGCCTACCGGGGACGGGGCCACGACTGGCCTCAGGCGGAGGATGCGCCCCTGCCGCTGGCAGCGTTGATCGAGGAGTTCTTCAACTCGCTCGGACGCTGAGGGGGGCAGCGCCGCCGTACCGGCCCGAGGGCCCGGGGCGGCGCAACACCAGCCAGGAGCCGCCGAGGATCATCACGAAGCCGGCCCCGGTCGCCCACGTGAACGCCTCGCCGAGGAAGACGACACCGAGGACGACGGCCACCGCCGGGTTGAGGTAGGTGACGAGCGTCTGGCGGACGGGGCCGACCTCGGCGATCAACGCGAACGCCACCATGAAGGCCAAGCCGGTGCATACGACGCCGAGGGTCGCGACCGCTACCAGGGGAGTCCAGCCCAGGTGGGTTCGCAGCTGCAGGATCCCGGCCGGGGCATAGGCGGTGGCGTTGAGGGTGAGGGAGGCGGCGACGACGCCGAGGCTCGGGACGCCGGAGAGCCAACGACCGACTATGGCGGGGCCGAGGGCGTAGCCGACCACGACGAGCACCATGAGTGCCGCCGGCCCGAGCTCGGCGCTGGAGAGGTCGAACCCCACGAGGGTGCCGACGCCGGCGAAGCCGAGGAGCATCCCGGCGACCCCGGTCGGGCCGAGGAGCGGCGGCCGCCCGAGCATCCAGGCGATCGGGATGCCGGCCAGGGGGACGGCGGCGACGAGCAGGCCGGTGATCGAGCTCGGCAGCGACTTCTCGGCGGTGGGCAGGCAGAGGAACGGGACGGCGACCTCGGCGGCGGCGAACGCCAGCACCGCCCGCCAGTGGGGCAGGACAGGTCGCAGCTCGCGGCGGGCAGCGGCGATGGGCAGGAGGATCGCAGCGCCGATGCCGCAGCGCAGGAACACCAGCGTCGCCGGGGTAATCTCGCGGACGGCGACCTTGATGAGAAGGTAGGGAACGCCCCAGATCACACCGAGAGCGGCGAACAGCAGCACGGCGCGGCGGGACACCGCCGCATGGTAGGGCTACTCCCCGTCGGCGAGGACGGCCCGGATGATCTCGCTCGTCTGGTCGCCGGCGTCGTCAGCGGGCCCGCCAAAGACGACCATCCGCACCTTCGTCCCGTCCGCCAGTCGCTCGAAGCGAGCCAGGTCGACGAGCGTACGTATCAGCGGGATCCCGAGACCCCGCTCGAAGTCGAGCCGGCTGGGGTCGGTGACCGGGGGGTGCAGCGGCAGGCGGTCGGGGTCGAAGCCGCCGCCGTGGTCCACTATCTCGACCTCCATCCGCTCGTCCGCCTCCAGGACGCGGACGGTCACCGGTTCGTCGGTGCCTCTGCGGCCGTGGGCCTCGATGGCGTTGGTGCACGCCTCGGACACCGCCAGCTTGAGGTCGTCGATCCGCTGGTCTGCCAGGTTACGCCGTCCCGACGCCAGCGACGACACGACCAACCGCACGATGGCGATGTACTCGGGGCTTGCGGGAACGGCCAGCTCCAGAGCGACGATCATGCGGGCCAGCTCCTCGGGACCGGGCCGGTCAGCTGGCGGTCGCTTCGTCGACCGAACCGGAGATCGTGAACACCTTGGTCAGCCCCGTGATCTCGAACACCTTCAGGATCCGGGCCTGGGTGCAGACGAGCCCGAGGTCGCCGTCGTTGCTGCGAAGCCGCTTCAGCCCGCCGACGAGGACTCCCAGTCCGGTGGAGTCGAGGAACTCGACCCCCTCCAGGTCGACGATTATCTGGTTGCGCCCTTGGCTGGCCAACTCGACGAGCTTCTCGCGCAGCCGGGGCGCCGTGTACACGTCCACCTCGCCCTTGACGGCGAGGACCGTGTAGGGCGACCGGCTGTCGTCGACCTCGAGACCGAGCTCCATGGCCTTCCTTCCTGCGCGTCGGCACCTCCCGGGACGGCCCCGGGGGCATCGACCGGGACTGTACCCACCGGAGCCGGGCCATCACCCCTCCCTCTGTCAGCGTGCCCGGCTGCGGGAGGCCGTGAGGGAGACGACCCGGCGGGCGATGTTGACGGCGTGGTCGCCGAGCCGCTGGTAGAAGTGCGCGACGAGGGTCATGTCCACGATCACGGGCAGGGGCATGCGGCCTGATGACAGCTCGGCGGTGAGGACGGCGTGCAGGTCGTCCATCTCGTCGTCGCGCTCGACGAGGGCCCCGGCGGCCGAGCCGTCCCGCTCGTACCAGGAGTCGGCCGCCTGGCGCCACATCTCCGAGCCGAGCCGTCCCATCCGCTCGACGAGGCCCCGGCAGCGGGGCGTCAGCTCCGCCCCGAAGCCACCGCCGGCGCGACGGGCGATGTGCAGGACCAGGTCGTGGGACCGCTCGAGGTCGGGCACCACGCGCAGCACCGAGAGAAGGAACCGCTGATCGGTGGCGGCGGGCGGTTCGAGGGCGAAGTGGTGCTCGATCACCTCTTCGACGTCCTCGTAGAGGTCGTCGATGGGCCGCTCCCGCTCCCGGAGGATCTCGTGGATGTCCGGCTCGCCGGAGAGCAGCGCGTCCGTCGCGGCCACGAGACCCTCGGCAACGAGAGCGAACAGCTGGATGACGTCGGCTTCGATGGCCCCCAGGCGCTCCCGGTAGGGCGAGGGGGAGCCGTCCATCGGCCGGAGCCTACCTACGGGTGACCCGCAGGTGGTGACTCACGGCACCGCCGTGCACCCTCAGTTGCGGGTCTCCGAAGTGACCATCACCGCCTTGACAACGATGCGCTCCGCCGCCGACCCCTTGGGAGCACAGGACGAGAGCGTCAGCGTCGACCGGCCCGGCGTGTTGGCCACCACCGCCCAGTCGTAGGGGGACACGACGAACGGCGGGCGGTCGACCCGGTAGGCGCAGGAGCCGACCGGGGTCTGGAACACGACGAGGTCGCCGGGCCCGAGCAGGTTGATGTTGGAGAACGGTCGCCCGTAGGTCGTGCGGTGCCCGGCGATACCGACGTCGCCGGGGCTGCAGGGCATCGGCGTCCCGGGGTAGTGCC
>JAJZJY010000393.1 GCA_021809885.1 Actinomycetes bacterium | reverse complement strand
GGGCACGCGGAACAGCTGTGAATGGCCACGAGAAAGTCCCCGATTTTGGCCATGGGAAGTCCCAGCTGGTGGCCATGAGAAGTCCCTGATTTTGGCCACGAGAAGTCCCGGCCCTCGCTGAAGCATCCACCTGAGGGTCCCCTCAGCCGGTCACGGTGGCGGTGCAACCGAACCGCCGGACCGACCGAAGGGACAGCTCCATGAAATCAGCGAGGGAACGAATGGACATGTATGCCGCCTACCAAGAGGTGGGCTCCTACTCGGCTGCAGCGCAGATCTGCGGCACCACCCCCAAGACCGTCAAGCGGGCGGTGGCCAAGGCCAGGGCGGCCGAGGACGCCAGCTCGACTCAGGACGCGCTCGTCGAGCACAACTACGACGAGGTGGCTGACCTCATCGTCGAGCGGGTGGCCAGGACCCAGGGCCGGGTCTCGGCCAAGCGGCTCCTGCCCGTGGTGCGCGCCGCCGGCTACGACGGCTCGGCACGCAACCTGCGCCGGGCGGTGGCCGATGCCAAAGCCACCTGGCGCCGGAACCATCACCGGGGGCGGCGCCCGGGCGTATGGGCGCCGGGCGACATGCTGGTCTTCGACTGGGGCGAGATCGGGCCGCTGTTCGTCTTCTGCGCTGTCCTCGCCTGGAGCCGGTTCCGCTTCGTGTACTTCGCTGACAACCTCGGCGCCGAGGCCACCATGGCCGCCCTCGCCCAGTGCATGGAGACGATCGGCGGGGTGCCCAAGACGTTGCTCACCGACCGCATGGGGTGCTTGAAGGGTGGCACCGTGGCGGGGCTCGTCATCCCGACGCCGGCCTACGTGCGCTTCGTCACCCACTATGGCACCCGGCCGGACTTCTGTGAGGGAGCGGACCCGGCGTCGAAGGGGATCGTCGAGAACCTCGTGGGCTACGTGAAGTCCGACCTCATGATCCCAGAAGAGCTCAGCGTCTCAGACCTCGTCCGGGCCAACACCTTGGGGGCGACCTGGTGCAGCGAGGTGAACGGGGCACTGCACGCAGACATCGCCGCTATCCCGGCCGAGCGCCTCGAGATCGAGCGGACGTTGCTCGGCCCGCTGCCCTCGCTGCGGGCCCGGATCGGCAAGGTCGTCGTGCGCAAGGTCGACCGCTTGAGCTGCATCCGGATCGACTCCGCCCGCTACTCGGTGCCCGACGTTCACGTCGGGCGCCAGGTCGAGGTCCGGGTGGCCGACGGTGAGGTCATGGTGGTGCTCTTGGGGGAGATCATCGCCACCCATGGCGTCATCGCCCCTGGTGAGGCCTGTGTCCACGACGAGCACTACGGGGCCGGACGGCCCGCCCCCCGCCGGGCAGTGCGGCCCAAGACCGCCACCGAGAAGGCCTTCGTCGCCATGGGGCCCGTCGCCGAAGCCTTCATCAAGGGGGCGGCCGCCCGGGGGATGACCACCCTGGGCGCAGACCTCTCCGAGCTGGTCGCGATGGAGGCCGCCCACGGGACCGGGCCCCTCGTCGCCGCCCTTGCCCGGGCGGTCGAGTTCGGGCGCTTCCGGGCGGCCGACGTGCGCTCGATCCTGGCTGCGGGCGCCGGGGTGCCTCGGCCCAGAGGACCGGGCGACGCACTCATCGTCGACCTGCCGGCGATCACCACTGGCTCGCTCGCCGACTATGCGGTGGGCGAGGAGTCATGAGCACGACCCCAGCGCCGCTCGCCGCCGACCTCGACGCAGCGCTGCGGCGGCTGCGCCTGCGTGCCATGCGTATCTCGGCGCCCGAGCTGTTGGTGGTGGCCAAGACCCAGCGCTGGGCTCCAGAGGAGTTCCTGCGCACTCTCCTCGAGGCCGAGATCGCCGCCCGTGACGCGTCCAACGCGGCGGGCCGCATGAAGACCGCCAGCTTCCCCGTCACCAAGTCCTTGGACGAGTTCGACGTCTCGGTGTCCTCGGTGCCCCGGGCGACCTTCGACTACCTGGCCTCGCTCGAGTGGGTGGACGCGAAGGAGAACCTGTGTCTCGTGGGCCCGGCCGGTCGTGGTTGACACTGCGTGCCCCTTTCAGCTGGTCGTCTCAAACAGTCCAGGGCTCGCCGCGTTGACCTCGATACGCAGGCCTTTCCTGCGTCCCCGGTTCACGTGCACCGCCCGCAGCTCACCCCGTTGGACCTTGTGCAACACCGTCTGGCGGGCGACGCCGAGGATGTTGGCTGCCCGGTCGAGGGAGACCCAGCCGTCGGGCACCTCGGGAACGATCCGGCGTCGGAGTTCGTCGGTGATCCGCAGGTGCCAAGGACCGCCGGCGGTCAGCTGCTCCCCGGTGACGAAGCCGTCTCGCATCCAGCGATACAGCGTCGCCCGGGAGACGCCCAGCTCCTTCTCCGCTGCGGTGATGGACAGCACTGCTGCATCCTCGTCCGCGGCTGTGACGGCCGGCGGCCGAAATGCGGGAATGCCGCGTGACACGCGCAGCGAGGCGACCCTGCTCTTGGTGAAGCCGAGGCCCGTTGCCGTGCGCCGGCCCTGACGACCCAAAATGGCTGCGATGGCGGCGTCGTCATGGCGCGTGGCCAGCCGGCGCACGAGGTCGACCGTGTCCTCGTCGGTCGTTTTGAAGTGACCGCCGGTCTTGTTCAGCTCGAACGCGAAGCTCGTCGTGGCCCCGCCCTCCCACACGATCACGACGTCAGCATCGCGGCGCTCGGGGTGAACCGTCACGACCACCTCGCGCACCACGGCTCGCAGCAGCTGCTTGCGTTCTCGCCACGTCGTGGTCGGCGCGTCGAAGATGGCCCGCACGTCGGCACCGGCACGGGTGAGCCACGCCGTTTCCTCGTCGCTCAACTTCGTCGGGCGCCGCAGCCGCTGGGCGGCGAGATCGGCCTCGGCCCGGCGCTGGGCGACGAGAGCCTCTTCCAAGGCGTGCTCCAACGTGCGGGCCACGAGGCGGTTCTCTGGCTCGACGGCGTCGAACTGGCGCCGGGCTCGATCGGCGCCGTGGCGGGCCCGCTCGACGGCCAGCTCGAAGACGGCCAGGCGCTGACGGTGCTCGTCGTCGGCCGTCGCCAGCGCCCGCGCCGTGGCGACGAGGCTGGCCGGCTCCAGGACCGAGAACACCTCGTCGAGGATCCGACGCTCGAGCTTCTTGCCCCCGAGGCTCTGGCAGGACCGTTCGGTCCCATAGAGCTGGCGGCTGCGCCCGCACACATAGCGCGGGCAGTCGCCCTTGGTTCCCGAATAGCCGACCTGCATCATCCGCCCGCAGCGCCCGCAGCGGATCCGCCCCTGCAACAAGGCGGTGCCCTCTCTGACCGCTCCGCCGCCGTGGCCCCGGGGTGCTCGCCAGTTGGCTCGCAGTTCGTCTTGGATGCGTTCATAACGCTCCCAGGTGACATAGCCACGGTGGTGGTCGGGGATCAGCACCTCCCACTCGTCCCGGGGCAACAGCCGGGTGCGCGTGACGATGTGGCCATGGTCGTCGAGGCGCTTGTCGGTGCGCGTCCGGCCGAAGACGAACGCGCCGGCATAGACCGGGTTGGTCAGGAAGTCGTGGATGGCCGGATAGCTCGCCGCCGCCCAGCTGGTGCGCCGAGACCCGGTGGGCCGCCGAGGGACGAGGACGCTGTCGCCGAGGAGCGAGAGCATGACCTGGCGGGCACTGCCGAGTTGATCGAAGCGCCGGAACACGGTGGCGATGGCCTCGCGCACCGACTCGTCGGGATCGAGGACCACCTGGTCCTCCTCGTCATAGACGAAGCCCACCGGCAGCCCCTGGCGCAGCTGGCCCTTGGCCGCCTTGTGGCGCAACCCGGCCGTGAGCCGGTGCCGGATGAGGTGCAGTTCCGCCTCCGACATCGTGCCCTTGAGGCCGAGCACCAACCGGTCGTTGAAGTCACCGGGGTGATAGATACCGTCGCCGTCGGCGATCAAGGTGTCGGTGATGGCGCACAGGTCGAGGAGCTGATACCAGTCGGCGTTGTTGCGAGCGAGGCGGGAGACCTCGATCCCCAAGACGACGCCCACCTTGCCCAGGCCGACGTCGGCGACGAGGCCCTGGAAGCCCGTCCGCATCGTCGCCTCGGCCCCCGACCGTCCGAGGTCGTCGTCGACGATCACCACTTGGCGCGGAGGCCAGCCGAGCTGCTGGGCCCTGGCCGCCAGCTCGTACTGGCGCTCGAGGCTCTCGGTGTGCTCTCGCACCTGGGTCAGGGTCGACTGGCGCACGTAGACGTACGCGGCCCGCGACAGATGTGCGGGCGTCACCTTCGATGCACTCTCAGTGGTCAGTGCCATCGCGGCCCACCTCCTCGTCGGCCACCACGACGCCAGCGGCGATCATGCGTGCCAGCAGGACGACGACAGCCGTCTTTGCCGTCTCGGGCAACGACCACCAGCGCTCCACCGGTGTCGGTGCGCGCTGGTCCATGTCCAGCTCCAGCTGGACGGGCGCGGCTAACCTGAGCCTTCGCAAAGAGGCTCACCTCCCTTGTTCGTTGGCGCGTGCAGGGTGGGTGGAGCCTATTTGCGCGTCTTGGGCCGGGACGGGACCCGCCTCGGCGGGCGCAGCCCGTCCACCAGCACGCGCAGGCAGCGGACACCGTCGACGCTGAGCACGCTCTGGCCGGCCTCTCGAACCGTTCCGCCCAGGACGTCGGTTGCCGAGGCGGGGATGGTTCCGGGCGCTCCGTCGGGAAGCCCCACCACGAGCAGCAACGTGCCGGCCCGTCGCTTGAAGCCCGTCGCGGCCAGGAGCTGCCCGAAGAGCGGGTGCAGCGGGGAGATCACCCGCACCTCGCACGGCAGCACTCGCCTGAGATGTTGCAGTGTGTCGCTGTTCCGGCGGGGACGGGCAAGTCCCACCTCCTCGTCGCCCTCGGCCGTCACGCCGTCGAGGCCGGCAAGCGGGTGCGCTACTTCAGCGCCACCGACTTGGTCGAGACGTTGTATCGCGGACTGGCCGACAACTCGGTCGGCCGGGTGGTCGAGCAGATCCTGCGCGCCGATCTCATCGTGATCGACGAGATCGGCTTTGCCCCAATGGACGACACCGGCGCCCAGCTCTTCTTCCGCGTCGTCTCCGCCGCCTACGAACGGCGCTCTCTCGGCATCGGCTCGCACTG
>JAJZJY010000392.1 GCA_021809885.1 Actinomycetes bacterium | reverse complement strand
ACCGGGATCGGCCGCGTCTACCGGCTGACCGCCGAGCAGCCCCCCGAGCCCAGCCCGCTCCAGCGCCAGGTCGCCGACATGGCCCGGCGGGTGGCGGCGATCGCCATCGCCGCGGGCGCGCTGCTCTTCGCGTTGCGCATCCTCACCGGCAACGCCGCGGTCGACTCCTTCGTCTTCGCGCTTGCGGTGATGGTGGCGCTCGTGCCCGAGGGGCTGCCCGCCACCCTGTCGGTGTCCCTCGCCGTGGGCGTGCGGCGCATGGCGGCGCGCCAGGCGCTCATCAAGCGTCTGGCCGCCGTGGAGGCGCTCGGCTCGACGACGGTGATCTGCACCGACAAGACCGGCACCCTCACGAAGGCGGAGATGACCGCCCAGCAGGTCTACGCCTCAGGCCGCGTCCACCGGGTGAGCGGGGTCGGCTACGAGCCAATCGGCCAAGTCGAGGACCCAGGGCCGATCCTCGGGGTGCTCCGGGCCGGCGCGCTGTGCGCCGATGCGCGCATCCTGGCGCCTTCGGGCCCAGAGACCTGGCGCGTCCTCGGCGACACCACCGAGGGAGCCATCGTGGTGGCGGGCATGAAGGCCGGCCTCGACCTCGACGCCGAGTCGGTGCGCACGCCGCGCATCGGCGTCTTCCCCTTCGACCCGGACCGCAAGCTCATGACCACGCTGCACCGGACCCCAGGCGGAGTCGTGGCCCACGTGAAGGGATCCCCGCAAGCCGTGCTCGAGCGCGCCACCTCCGCCGTGTGGGACGGGGAGACCGTGGCGCTCGACGACGGGCTGCGCCAGCAGATCGCCGGGGCCAACGACGCGATGGCCCACCAGGGGCTGCGGGTCCTGGCCGTCGCCGACAGGGCTCTGGGCGACTCGAAGGCGGCCCAGGACGACGCCGAGTCGGGTCTCACGTTCCTCGGGCTGATAGGGATGGCCGACCCTCCGCGGCCCGAGGTCAGCGCGGCGGTCGAGGCCTGCCACCGGGCGGGGATCGCCATCATCATGGTCACCGGCGACTACGGGCTCACCGCCGAGACCGTGGCCCGCCGGGTGGGCATCGTCGGCACGGGACCGGCCCGGGTGGTCACCGGCTCCGAGCTCGACGCCATGGACGACGGCGCCCTGTCGGCGATGCTCGGCGGGAGCGAGCAGCTCATCTTCGCCCGGGTGCGCCCCGAGCACAAGATGCGCATCGTCTCCGCCCTCGAGAGCCGGGGCGAAGTCGTGGCCGTGACCGGCGACGGCGTCAACGACGCCCCCGCCCTGAAGAGGGCCAGCGTGGGCGTGGCGATGGGCCGCAGCGGCACCGACGTGGCCCGGGCGGCCGCGGTGATGGTCCTGCTCGACGACTCCTTCGCCTCCATCGCCACCGCGGTCGAGCTCGGGCGCTCCGTCTACCAGAACATCCGCCACATGCTCGCCTACATCTTCAGCCACAACCTCGCCGAGCTTGCCCCGATCCTCGTGGCCGTGTTCGTCGGCTTCCCGCTGGTGCCCATCAACGCGCTCCAGGTGCTCTCGATCGACCTCGGCTCCGACGTGCTCCCGGGCATGGCGCTCGGCACCGAGCGACCCGAGCCCGGCACCATGGACCGCCCGCCGCGCCCCACCGGAGAGCACCTCTTCTCTTGGCAGGTGGTGCGCAGGTTCCTGTTCCTCGGGACCATCGAGTCGGCTGGGGTCGTGTTCGCGTTCTTCTGGCGGATCCACTCCGCCCACCTGCCCTACTCGGCGTTCACCTCGTCGAGCCCCACCTACCGGGAGGCGATCACCATGACCCAGGTCGGCATCATCGTGAGCCAGTTCTTCAACATGTTCGCCGTGCGCAGCGATCGCGAGAGCGTCCTGCGCATCGGGCTGCTCTCGAACCGGACGCTCTGCGTCGCGGCCGTCGTCGACGCAGGCATCGCGGTGGCCGTCAGCTACGTCCCGGCCCTCCAGACGCTCTTCCACACCGCTCCCCTCCGGCTCTCGGACTGGCTGGTCCTGGTCGGCTTCGGCGTGCTGCTCCTCCTCGCCGACGAGGCGCGCAAGGCGTGGCACCGCCGCACGGGGAGGCGCCGCGACGTCTCCGGACACACCGGCGAGGGCCCGCCCGCCGTATCGAGCCGCTCGACCGCCCTCGCCGGGGACCGGGAGGCGTGATGCATCTGGTCATCATCGGCTGCGGCCGGACGGGCTCCGCCCTCGCTGCCCGCTTCGACAGCGAGGGCGACAGCGTCGCGGTGGTCGACCACGACGCCGAGTCGCGCCGCCGGCTCCCCGGAGCGTTCCGGGGCCAGTTCATCGAGGGCGACGGGCTCGACCGCCAGGCCCTCGAGGCTGCAGGCATCGAGGGAGCCGAGGCGCTGGTCGCGGTCAGCTCCAGCGACAGCACGAACGTCGTCGTCGCCCGTGCGGCCCGCGACGTCTTCCACGTGCCCCACGTCGTCGGACGCATCGACGATCCCGGCCGCGTCGAGCTCGGGATCGATCTCGGGCTCGCCATGATCGCCACGGTGCGCACCACGGTGGACCGGGTCCACCGGATGCTCCGCCACACCCGCCTCGAGCCAGAGCGCACCTTCGGGAACGGTGAGACGCTGCTCGTGCGCGCACCGGTCCCCGACTACCTCGCCGGGAGGAAGGTGGCCGAGCTCGACGTGCCCGGGGAGATCCAGGTGGTCGAGGTGAGCCGGGGCGGGCACTCCGCCATCCCCGCCGGCACCGCGACCCTCCAGACCGACGACGTGGTGAGCTTCGTCGTGGCCGCCGGGTCGCTCGGACGGCTCCGGTCGTTCCTCGGAGGGAGGTGGCCGCAGTGAACATCGTGGTGGCCGGCGCCGGCACCGTGGGCACGCAGGTCGCCGTCGCCCTCGTCGACGCCGGCAACGCCGTGACCCTGGTCGACCTCGATCCCGGACGCGGAGCGCAGCTCGCCGCCCGGGGCTTGAGCTTCGTGGTCGGCGACGCCGCCGTGGCCACGACCCTGGAGGAGGCAGGGGGCCTTCGCGCCGACGTGCTCGTGGCGTGCACCGGCCAGGACCCCGAGAACCTCGTCATCTCGCTGTTGGCACGCCGCCGCCTCGAGATCCCCCGCGTCGTGGCCCGCGTGAACGACGAGCGTCACCGTTGGCTCTTCGACGAGACGTGGGGCGTCGACGCCGCCATCTCCTCGGCGAGCTCGCTCGTCAGCCTGATCGAGGAGGCCACCGGGTCGGCACGAACCGTCCGGCTGGCCGACCTGTCGGCCGTCGGCCTCGTGCTCGTCGAGGCCACGGTCGCCGCGACCTCGGCGGCCCGGGGACGCCTCGTCGCCGAGCTCGGGCTCGACCGTCACGACCTCGCGGCCGCGGTCATCCGCAGCGGCAGGTCCGTCCCCACTGCAGCTGCACGCCAGCTGCGCGCCGGAGACCGGGTGCTCGTGATCACGCGCCCGGGCGGCGAGGAGCACGTGCACCGGGTCTTCTACCCCGACGACCCGGGGCGAGGCGCCGGGGCCGAAGGCACCGCCGTCGAAGACCTGGAAGCCGGCATGGACGCGTGACCGCCGGCGACAAGGTCCCCTCACCCCCGAGCACGACCGGAGACGCCGACGCCGGTGCCGGTGCCGGAGGTCGCAACAGCCCTCGCCGTCCCGACGGCGACGTCGCGAACCGGTCTTGGCACGCCATGCTCGCAGCCTTCAAGGTGCCGGCCTTCACCTGGTACTGGTCCGGACAGCTCCTGTCGGGGGTCGGCACGTGGTCCCAGTCCATCGCCCTGGCGTGGCTGGTGCTCGATCTGACCCATTCGGCGGTCGATCTCGGCACCGTCACCATGCTGCAGTTCCTCCCCATTCTCGCCTTCGCCCTCTTCGGCGGGGTGATCGCCGACCGCTTCCCCCGCCGCCAGCTCCTCATCGCCACCCAGGTCGCCCTGACCGCCGAGGCCGTCACGCTCGGCCTGCTGGTCGCCACGCACGCCGTCACCCTCTGGGAGGTCGGACTGATCGCGCTCGCCGTGGGCACCACCAACGCCCTCAACAACCCGGCCCAGCAGGCGTTCGTCCCCGAGCTCGTCGGGCGCGACCTGGTCGCCGACGCCGTTGCGCTCAACAGCGTGCAGTTCAACACCGCCCGGATGCTCGGCGGCGCAGTGGGCGGGCTGGCGATCGCCGCCTGGGGAATCTCGGGAGCCCTGTTCCTCAACGCGGCCAGCTTCGCCCCCATCGTGGTCGTCCTCGTGGCGATCCGCCCCGGCCATGCCGTCGGGCATCCGACGGCGGGGCGCACCTCGGCCCTGGTCGAGCTGCGCCAGGGCCTCTCCTACGCACTTGCCTCGGTGCCGATCCGCCGTGTGGTGGTCCTGTTCGCCGTCATCGGGCTTTTCGGCTTCAACTGGCAGGTGGCGGTCCCCCTGGTGGCGCGGTTCGTGCTGCACCGCCAGGCCACCGGCTTCGGGGACCTGATGGCGGCGCTCGGGGCCGGGTCGCTCGTCGCCGCAGTGGCCGTGGCCCACGACCAGCGGGCCACCGAGCGCCGCCTGGTCATCGGCGGGGTGGCGCTGGGCGTCACCCTGGTCGCCCTGGGCCTTTCGGGCTCCTACGGATTGAGCTTGACCCTCCTCGTCCTCGCCGGTGTCGCCGGCGTCGTCACCTCGGTCACGGCCAACACCCGACTGCAGCTCCTCACTCCCAACCGCCTTCGGGGCCGGGTGATGGGGATCTACGTGCTGTTGATGGGGGGGACGACCCCGATCGGCTCGTTCCTTCTCGGCGAGGTGGCGGGCCATTTCGGCACCGGTAGCGCGCTCGTCGTCTTCGGGGCAGCCACCGCCGCAGCGGTCGGGCTCATCGGTGCGATGCGTCGGCACGCCGCCAGACGCGCCGGCGATCCCGACGCGCCGGTGGCCCCGCCCGACACCACGATCGGAGCCGGGAGATGAACGTGCTCCTCGCGCTCAACCTGTGGAGCCCGCACCACGGGCTCCGGCATCCACGTGCACAACCTGGACCAGATCAACGTCGGCACCCTGCTGGTCGGGTTGGTCGTGGTCGTCGCCGTCGTGACCATCACCCGGACCGTCCACCCCTACGGCATTTCCCTACCGCAGAGGCGGGGGGGCGCAGAGG
>JAJZJY010000391.1 GCA_021809885.1 Actinomycetes bacterium | reverse complement strand
TACAACGGCACCTACTCCTACTCGTCGTCGGGCGGCCCGACCGCTGTCACGGCTGCCACCGGTGACAGCGGCTACGGCGTGGAGTTCCCCGCCGCCTCCCCCAACCTGACCGCCGTCGGCGGCACCTCGCTCACCTACAGCGGCACCGGAACCAGCCTTGCGTGGAACCCGCAGACCGTTTGGTCGGGGGCGGGCGCGGGCTGCTCGGCCTACGAGGCCATGCCCACCTGGCAGGACACCTCCGCGTTCGACCTGCCCGGCGTCTGCACCAGCCGCCAGGTAGGCGACGTGTCGGCAGTCGCAGATCCCAACACCGGGGTGGCCGTCTACGACACCTACGGCGAGTCGGGCTGGATGGTCTTCGGCGGTACCAGCGCCTCGACGCAGATCGTCGGTGCCATGTACGGCCTCGCCGCGGGTGGTGGTGCCGAGCAGCCGTCCCCGGCGGGCCTCTACAGGGGCGCCGGCGTGGTCCCGGTGACCTCGGGTTCCGACGGCAGCTGCGGCGGCACCTACCTGTGCCAGGCCGGCACCGGGCAGCTGTCCAGCGGCTATGCCGGCCCGGTCGGCGTCGGCGTCCCCGACGGCATCGGCGCCTTCTCGGCTGCCACCTCCGGCACGCTCAGCTTCAGCCCTTCCTCTGAGACGGCCACCGCGGGCCAGGCGGTTGGGCCGCTGACCGTCGACCTATCCGCGGCTGCGCCCACCGGCGGGGTCACCGTGGACCTTGCCACCAGCTCTTCCGGCGGCGGTTTCTCCACCTCGTCGTCAGGTACGTTCAGCAGCACTCTCTCGCTATCGGTGCAGAGCGGCAACAAGGCTACGGGGTCCTTTTACTACATGGACACGGTCGCCGGCTCCCCCACCGTCACCGCCTCGGCGACCGGTTGGGCGACAGGCAGCCTCGCGGTGACCGTCGACCCCGGTGCGCTCGCGTCGATCGCGGTGAGCCCCGCGTCGGCGACCGTGGCTGAAGGCGGCAGCCAGACCTTCACCGCCACAGGCGCAGACTCCTACGGCAACCCGGTAACTGTCGACCCGTCCTGGACCACGACCGTCTCCGGCGGCTCTTTCAATTCGACAAGCGGCAGCTCCACGACCTTCACCGCCGGCTCGACCTCCGGCTCTGGCACCGTCACCGCCACACAGAACGGCGTCAGCGGCTCAGCGTCGGTCACCGTCAGCGCCCTTGCCAGCATGACGGCGAGCGTCACCAACGGGTCGACGATCCGCAAGGGTCCCAACTACCGCACGCCCATCACCGTGGCGGCCGCTGATGCCACGACGTCGGCTCCCCTCAGCGGGGCCAATGTGGCGCTCGACGTCTACTCGGGGTCTTGCTCGACCGGCACTCTCGTCAGTTCGGGCAGCGGCACCACCGGGAGCAACGGGCAGGTGGCCTTCACCTTCACCACCAAGAGCCAGGGGGCGTACTGTGCCCTGGCGACGGTCACCGACAGCGGCTACAGCGCCGGTACCGGCCAGGACAGCTTCACCAACTGAATCGTGAGCTTGTTGTCCACAACGTGCTGATCCCCTGTTAATGCTTTGCGAGCCGAGTGACCGGGCCTGAGGAGGTCCCCACAAACGGTCCCCATAAGTGCAAAAGCTCCCGACAAAGCGCGCTGGTCGGCTTGTGTCCATGCAAGAGGCGGCCTAAATCGGCGACCAATAGTGCGGAGGCACGTGACAACGCGCGACCATCGGGTTCACGACCCGATGAAGGCGCTGGTCACGGCATCGTGGATAGGCACTGCATAGGCGGCCGCCCTGCTCAACGGGGGGCCGACCGAGTGCCCAGATGCGGCTGACAGTAAGAACGGTAAGATTCGCGCTCTCGGCGGCACGCTGCAGCCGAGTGCGCACGTCCGCCGACAGTCGCACCGACACCACGGTGGGCTGTGCCAGGTTGGGTCGGCTAACTTCGACATCGTCGGGCAGCGCGTCCGGGATCTCGTAGTACTCTGCCGCTGCTCCCTCCTCAGCCAGTACCTCGTCTGTGACCTTCAGCGGTAGGTGGGGAGTCCTGACAGCGCTACGTGGCGCGACCGCGTCCCAGTTCGCGATCGGTGAACGGTACGGCCAGTTACGCCGCGGGCCGCCGGCAAACACGCTCGGTCAGCGCTCGGGGCTTTCACGCCACTTCAGGAATCGCGTCGCCGACATGATTGGGATGCCGTCGTACACTCCCTGGGTCAGTAGCCCGGTGTCGCCGGTGACGACCGCGTCAGCTCGTGCCTCGACCGCCGCCTCCAGGACTCGGTTGTCCGGCTCGTCGGCTACCACGGCGAGCGTGAACCCCGGCTCTACCATCTCCGCCACCGCCCGTATCCACCCGGCGATCACCGCTGGATCGGGGAACAATGCGGCCAGCTTCGGATAGACCAAGACCCGTTCCAGCTCGTCCAGCAGCGGCGGACTGGACACCAGCAGCAGCTCGCCGGCCAGCACCGAGTCGACGATCACTGAGGGAGGCCCGGACCAGCCGAGTCCCGACACCAGCGTGTTGGTGTCGAGCACGACGGCGATCACAGCTGGCGCGCAGCCGCGATCGCCTCGTCGATCACCCCGGCATCTAGGCCGGCAGCGCGGATCTTCCGGCGCGCGGAACCGAGAGCCTCGGCCAGCTCGGCTCGGGCGCGTTCGCTGGCTGTGAGCTTCATCTGCAGGTACTCGTCCCGACTGACCAATACGGCCAGGGCTTTTCCCCGCTTGGTCAGTGCCACCACGTCACCGCCGGCGGCAACCTGTTCAACCAGCCTGCCCAGCGACGAGCGGGCATCCTCGACTCCGACGAACCTCTCCACACGAACCTCCCGGTCAACCATAAGGTTACCCGGTGGGTTCGCCGGGCGCGAAGTCGGCCTGTGGATGAGCGCTCTACGCCTTGGTGCCCCGGGGCGGGCCGTCGGTCGGGCTCCGAGCTAGGAGGCAGGCCGAGGGCGCTCAACTCGCCCGACTCTCCGCCGGCAGACGGCCCGCGGCCGTCGACAGAAACGATTCGGGCGGCCACCCCGGTACAACCACCGTACGTAGTCGTCTTGACATCCTCCCCGGCATGAATGCCGGGGATTCCCGCTTCGGGACATGTGCGCCTAGGCGTCATGCCGCATCCGATACTGCTGGACCATGGCCCAGCGGGTGGTTCACGGAACCGCCTCCGGTTTTGCGACCAGGACTCGGCTTGCGCCTGCCCGTGCTGTTCACCGGGTGCCCCCCGGCAATGATGAGTGCTTTCACTACGATGCGAGCCTCCGCTCGCCGCTCGACCTCCTGACTCGCCAACTTGTCGGCGTGTGCCTGGTATCCGCAACGCACGCAAGCGAACTCTCGACCGCACCCTGTGCGGCTCTTCGGGTCTCGCATGTGGCACTTGGGACAGGTTTGCGAAGTGCCGGGAGATGGCACGGGCTCGTGCCACGAGCCGTACCAGGGGCACTTGTAGTCGAGCTGGCGTCGGCGTTCGCCTGGGGTGTTGTCGAGGACCTCCCGTGCGAGTCCCGCCTTAGCGACGACGTTCTTCCCCGGGTTCTCGACGCTCCCCTTGGCAGAGGCGGTCATGTTCTTCACCAATAGGTCCTCGGTACCGACAAAACCGTGGTTCTTGGCGAGGTCGGTGGTGAGCTTGTGGGTGAAGTCGAGACGCCTTCGCGCCTGGAGGGCGCGGATCTTCGCTATCTCTGCAATGGTTCTCCTCAGTCTCTTCGAGTACCTCCCGTGGTTGTGCTTCTTCGCATAAGCGATCTGGCGGGCCTTTCGGCGCTCGAGTCCGGGCAGGCGCTGCTTCTCTCCAACGGTGAGTGACGGGGGCATGAGACGGGGCTCGTCCTCGTCGGAGAGGTACGCGGAGCACGCTACCCCGAAGTCGACCCCACAGCCGGGCTTCCCATTCGGCGCTATCGCCCCTCGCTTCGTCGCTACCCCGAAGGACACATGCCAGACGCCAGCCTTCTTCGTGAAGTTCGCGTTGCAGATCGTCCCGCCCAAAGGCCTGCTCATGCGAAAGCGCTGCCACCCGAGCTTCGGAAGCCTCACCTCGCCCCATTTGCGGTTCAGCCTCCTCACCCCTACCGCCTGGCCCGGGAGGGAGAAGCGAAGCGTCCCAGAGCGCTTCTCGAACCTCGGAGCGCTCGCGGGATGAGCTGGGTTCCACCAGTTGTCGTACGCGGCATCGAGTTGGCGAAGGACTTGCTGGCCTGCTTGAGCTGGGAAGTCCCCGATCCAGTCGATCTCGGCCCGGGCTTGTGTGAGTTCCTTGCTCTGGAAATCTGCCCGGAGGGTCTTTCGCCCATAGAACCAGGCGCACCGGCGCTGCTCCAGCGCGAGGTTGCGCACAGCACGCCTCGTGTGCCCCCAGCCGGTCATCACGACGTCGGCATCGTCGGTCGGGCACATGCGGTACTTGCGTCCCTCGTTCGCCGGCGGGTTCTTCCTCCCCGCCTTCTTGTGGCCGGTTCTAGCCATCCCTGAAACCGTAACAGGAGGGTGTAACACTGCCCCCGATGACAGCGACCGACTTGCGCAAGGGTGCTCACTGCGTGTTTGTGCTCCACGCTCACCTGGTCTTCGTGACCAAGTACCGACACCGGGTACTCCGCAGGTGCCACCTGGAACGCCTGGAGGTGATCCTCCGGGAGCGCTGTGCTTCTCACGGGGTCGATCTCGTCGAGATAAACGGGGAGGCCGAGCATGTCCACCTGCTCGTGAACATGCCGCCGAGCATCTCCATCAGCTACCTCGTCCACTCGCTGAAAGGCACCTCGTCGCGTGTGATGCGCAAGGAGTTCCCCGACCTTGCCCGGCACTACCGCCGGGACCGGGGACTCTGGTCGGACTCCTACTTCGCCGGATCTGTCGGTGGCGCACCGCTCTCGGTCCTGCGCCAATACATCGAGTCCCAGGCCCGACCGACGTAACGACGGCGGCGCTTCACCCCCGGCATGAATGCCGGGGCACTGCGCCGCATGTTGGTAGCGTCTCGCGAACTCCGTCCTTCCCATGCCCGGGGCCCGTTACTCGACCCCGTCCGCCTGAAGCGAACCCAACCGCCCTCATGCCTGTGCGCAGGCACGGCCAGTTCGGCGGCGAGCG
>JAJZJY010000390.1 GCA_021809885.1 Actinomycetes bacterium | reverse complement strand
GCTCGTCGCCATGGCCGCGGGCATGCGGCTCCCGCGGGCGCTGCTGGCCGAGCGACGCCTGCCGGTCACGCCCTCCGCGCTCGGCGCGTGGGCCCCGCCGGTGCTCGGGATGGCGTTCGCCTTCGCCTGGACGCCCTGCATCGGCCCGGTGCTCGGCAGCGTGCTCGCCATCGCCGGCGGCACCGGGCGGGGCACGCCGCTCGCCGGCGTCGCCCTCCTGCTCGCCTACGCGCTCGGCCTCGGCGTGCCGTTCCTGCTCTCGGGCGTGGCCTTCGGCCGGATGACCGACGTGCTCGCCCGCCTGCGGCCCCGTCTCGGAGCGGTCAACCTGGTCGGCGGGGCGGTCCTCGTCGCCTTCGGCGTCCTGCTCATGACCGGCCACGTCGACGTCGTCTCCTCTGAGGTGTCGACCTGGTTGCGCGACCTGCACCTGTCCCGCCTGGCCACCAGTTGAGCGGTCACGACCACCCTGCGGCTCGTCCGTCACCTGCTGGGCTGGCTCGGCCACACGCGGTGGAGACCCCGCGAAGCCCCAGCGTGCCGCCGCCGCGAGCGGCGGCGGCCGCGAGGGTTGGGATGCCGCCTGGCCCCGGGGTCCGCCTGGCCCGTAGCATTGGGCCCCGGCTATGGCCTCCGCCGCCCCTTCGCACTCCGCACCGCCGCCCGCCGTGTCCCTCCGAGGCGCGGTCGCCCTCTCGGGGCGGTTCCCCCTCCTCGCCGGCGTCGACCTCGACGTGGCGCGGGGTGAGGTCGCGCTGGTGGAGGGGCCCAACGGAGCCGGCAAGACCAGCCTGTTGCGGGTGTGCGCCGGCCTCGTCCCCGTGGTCGCCGGTGAGGTCTCGGTGCTCGGCCTCGACCCGGTCCGCAAGCGCACGGCGCTCCGACGGCGCGTCGGCCTGCTCGCCCACGGGTCGCACCTCTACGACGACCTCACGGTGCGCGAGAACGTCCGCTTCGCCGTTCGGGCGGCGGGTGGCGACACCGGGCGCATCCCCGCTGCCTGCGAGCGCCTGGGGCTCACCAGCCGGCTCCTCGCGACGCCCGCGGCCAAGCTGTCCGCCGGCCAGCGCCGGCGGGTGGCGCTGGCCGTGCTCGTCGCCCGCTCGCCGGAGCTCTGGCTGCTCGACGAGCCCCACGCCGGGCTCGACGCGTCGGCACGAGCCCTCGTCTACGACCTCGTCGCCGAGGCGTCGTCGATCGGGGCCACGGTCGTCGTGGCGTCGCACGAACCCGAGCTGACCGAGGCGTTGGCCGACCGGGCCGTCCTGGTCGCCGGCGGGCGCATCGTCTCGGAGCGCCCGTGCGGTCGCCACGCCCGCCCGGTCCCCGCCACCGAGGCCACCGACGCCACCGAGGCCACCGACGGGGCAGGGGCTCTCCCGCCGTGCCCGCCCGCCGGCGCGACGGGCGGAACGGACGAGGTGGTCGTCCATGTGGCGTGACGCCGCCCTCGTGGCCGGCAAGGACCTGCGCATCGAGGCTCGCTCCCGGGTGGCACTCGGACAGGTGGCTCCGTTCGGCGTGGTGGCACTCGTCCTCTTCGCCTTCGCCCTGGGGCCCGATCCCGTCCCGATGCGCCGGGCCGCCCCGGGCCTGTTCTGGGTGGCCGTCCTCTTCTCGACCGTGCTGGCTGTCCAGCGCAGTGTGTCGGTCGAGTCCGCCGACGGCGCCCGCGACGGCCTCCGGCTCGCCGGGCTCGACCCCGCCGGCCTGTTCCTCGGCAAGGCGGCGGCCGTGACCGTCCAGCTCCTCGCTCTCGAGGCCGTCCTCGGAGCCGGCGTCGTGGTGCTCTTCGGGGTCCGGGTCACCGACCCGCTCCTCGTCGTGGGGTCGTGCCTCCTCGGCGCCGTCGGCCTGGCCGCGTCGGGGACCCTCTACGGCGCGCTCTCTGCGGGCCTCCGGGTGAAGGAGACCCTGCTGCCCTTCCTGCTCCTTCCCGTCGTCGTCCCCGTGCTGCTGGCCGGCACCCGCCTGTGGCAGGCGGGCGTGGCAGGCGGGACCCCGGCCGAGGGCACGCCGTGGCTGCACCTCGTGCTCGCCTTCGACGCCGTCTACGTCGCCATCGGCGTCCTCGCCTTCGGACCCATCCAGGAGTCAGCATGACCCAGACCCAGACCCAGACCCTCCCCGCACGGGGGCCCGACGGGGCGGCAGTGGCCCAGCCGCTGGCCCCCGCACCGACCCGCTCGCCACTCAAGGCCCGGGCGCGCCGCGTCGAGCGGGCCGTCGCCGTCGCCGCAGTGGTCGGTGTCGGCTTCACCGTCTGGCTCGGCCTGTGGGTGACCCCGCCGAGCGTGCAGATGGGCAACCTCGTGCGCCTCGTCTACGTCCACCCCGCCGTGGCGTGGGTGGCCCTCTACCTGGCCTTTGGGCTGGCCGCCCTGGCGAGCCTCCTCTTCCTGTGGCCCCGGACCCGGTCCTTGTTCTGGGACCGTCTCGCCGCCGCCGCCGTCGAGGTGGGCGTGGTGTTCACGGGCCTGACGCTCGTGTCGGGCTCCATCTGGGGCCGGCCGACTTGGGGCGTGTGGTGGGCGTGGGACGCCCGGCTGACCAGCACGGCCGTCCTCTTCGTCCTCTTCCTCGGCTACCTGGCCCTGCGTCGGGTGCCTGCCGAGCCCACCGTACGGGCCCGCCGGAGCGCCTTCGCCGCCCTGTTCGCCGCCATCGACGTCCCGATCGTGCACTTCTCGGTGCTGTGGTGGAAGACGCTCCACCAGAACGCCACGGTCCTCAACCCCAACCTCTCCCCGAAGATCCACGGTTCGATGGCGTGGACCCTCCTCTTGAGCTTCGTCGCCCTCACGCTGGTGTTCGTGTGGCTGCTCCTCGTCCGCTACCGGATCGGCGCCCTCCAGGACCTCCTCGGCTCGGGCGAGCTCGACGAGGCGATCCGCGAGCGCCAGGCCGAGGGGGGAGCGTCCACCTTCGGGCTCCTGGCCCCGGCCGACCCGGCCGTCGTGCCGGCGGACCAGGCGACTCCGGTGCCGGTCGGAGCCGGCGCCGGCACGGGGGCCGGCGGGGGGACCGGGGTCACGGGGACGGCCCAGCCCGATCGCGCCGGACCGGCTCCCGGCGCCGTCGCAGGGGAGGTGAGGACGTGAGCTACGTCGACGCGGGCTACGCCATCGTCCTCTCGACGCTCGTCCTCTACGGGGTCCAGCTCGTGTGGCGCCGCCGCCGCCTGGCCCGCGTCGTGGCGCGGGTCCGCTCGGGCGACGACGGTGGCACCGAGCGGCAGGCGCCGTGACGGCCACCCTCCTCCCCCCGGCAGCCGACCAGGGCGCGGACGCCTCGACCAGGCGGTCGGCCTTCCGCGCCCGCTACGTCGTCGTCGGGCTCGTGCTGTTGGGGGCCCTCGGGTTCCTGCTGGCCAAGGGGTTGAGCTCCGCGCTCAACTTCTACCTGCCGGTCAACCAGGCCCTCCACCAGCGCGCCAGCCTCCACGGGCACACCTTCAACCTCGAGGGAGTGGTGGAGCCGGGCTCGATCCACGCCACCCCGGGCGGCGTCGACTTCACGCTGACCGCCGGTGGCGACCACGTCGCCGTCCACAACACCGGCAGCCCGCCCCAGCTGTTCCAGCCGGACATCCCGGTCATCGCCGTCGGGCACTTCGCCGGCTCCGGCTTCTCCTCCAACCAGATCCTCGTCAAGCACACGTCGTCCTACATCGCCGCCCACCCCAGCCGGGTCACCGCGCCCAACGGGACCAAGCGGTGAACGGCGCCGTCGGCCACACCGGCATCCTCCTCGCCTTCGTCGCCTCCGTCGTGGGCGCCGTCGTGCTCGCCGTGGGGCTGGCGACCAAGCGCACTTCGGCACTGCGCAGCGGCCGGCACTACGCGGTCGTGCTGCTGGCGGGCGCCGTCCTCGCCACCGTGGCCATGGAGCGGGCGCTGCTCACCCACGACTTCTCGCTGGCCTACGTGGCGGCCAACAACAGCCGGACGACCCCGCTGCTCTACGACATCACCGGGATGTGGTCGGCGCTCGCCGGCTCGATCCTCCTGTGGGGGCTGATCCTCGCCGGCTACGCCGTTGCCATGGTCGTCCGCTTCCGCAAGCGCGCCGACGACCCGCTCGTGGCGTGGGCGACGCTCGTCGTCCTGGTGGTTGCCGCCTTCTTCTTCGCGCTGATGCTCGGCCCTGCCGACCCCTTCGCTCACACGGTGGGGGCGATCCCGGCCAACGGAAACGGGCCGAACGTCCTGCTCCAGGACAACCCGCTCGTGGCGTTCCACCCGCCCATGCTCTACCTGGGATTCGTCGGCTTCACCCTCCCCTTCGCCTTCGGCATCGCCGCGCTCGCCACCGGACGGCTCGATGACGATTGGCAGCGCGAGACCCGACGCTGGACGCTGTTCGCCTGGACGTTCCTCACCATCGGGATCGTGCTCGGGGCCTGGTGGTCCTACCAGGTCCTCGGGTGGGGCGGCTTCTGGGCCTGGGACCCGGTCGAGAACGCCTCGCTCCTGCCCTGGCTGGTCGGCACGGCGTACCTGCACTCGGTCATGGTCCAGGAGCGGCGGGGACTGCTGCGGATCTGGAACCTGTCGCTCGTCATCGCCACGTTCTGCCTCACCATCCTCGGCACCTTCCTCACCCGCTCGGGCGTGATCGAGTCGGTCCACGCCTTCTCGGACTCGTCGATCGGCCCCGTGCTCATCGGCTTCTTCGGCGTGGTCGTCTTCGTCGGAGTGGGCATGATCGCCTGGCGGGGCGACCGGCTCCGGGCGGCCGGTGGCATCGATGGCCCGGTCAGCCGCGAAGGGGCGTTCCTCGCCAACAACCTGCTCTTCGTGGCCTTCGCCTTCGTCGTCCTGCTCGGGACGGTCTTCCCGCTCTTCTACCAGGTGTTCAACCCGACGCCCATCACCGTGGGCGCCCCTTACTTCAACCGCCTGACCATCCCCATCGTCTTCGCCCTCCTGTTCCTCATGGCCGTGGCGCCGGCGCTGCCGTGGCGCAAGACGACGCTGGAGGTGATGCGGGGCCGCCTCGCCGTGCCGGCCTCGATCGGCGTGGCCGTCGTCGTGGCGTGCGTGGCCGGGGGCATCCACGGCGTCGAGCCGCTCCTCGCCTTCGGGCTGGGGGCG
>JAJZJY010000389.1 GCA_021809885.1 Actinomycetes bacterium | reverse complement strand
CAGGCGGCTGCCGCCTTGTCCGCCAGCGTTCCGGGAACGGGTCGGGCGGGTAGGCCCGCATCGGCCGCCCGCGGCGGGGGGGCCACCAGGCGGGTACCCCGACGGGTTGCCCGTTTGTACGAGACCCACCGGTGGCGGAGCACCACCACGACGGCGGCGACGACGAGGAGGGCGAGGATGTAGCCGGCGTCGCTGAAGCCCTTCATCACCGAGCGCCAGCTCCCGCCGATGCCGTAACCGATCAGGGCCATCGCCCCGTCCCAGATCAGCGAGCCGAGGGCGGTCAGCACGCCGAAGCGCGCCAGCGGCACCTCCGCCACGCCGGCGGGCACGGCGACGAAGTTGCGTATGACGGGCAGCAGGCGGCTGCCGAAGACCCCGAATCGCTCGTGGCGCGCGTACCACGCCTCCGCCCGGTCGAGGTCGGCCGTCGTCATGAGCACGTACCGGCCGTAGCGCTCCACGAACGCACGCCCGCCGTAGAAACCGATTGCCCATGCGACGAAGGCGCCGACGACCTCCCCGCTGGCGCCCGCTGCGATCACCCCGGGCAGGGAGAGCTTGCCCTCCGCTGCCAGGACGCCGGCGAAGCCCAACGTCAGCTCGGAGGACGTCGGGACGCAGCAGGACTGCAGCACCGACAGCAAGAAGATGGCGGCATACCCGGACGTGGCGACGAAGTGGGTGAAGTTCAAGAGGGCTAGCACGGACTCTCCAGATGCTGGTCTCCCCGCAACGTTAGGACCCCTCGGCGCTCGGGTACGCCTCTGACGTCTACATGGGTGGCGAGGCGACGGAGGACCTCGAGCAGGTGGCGCTGGTCGCCGCGGCGCGCCGGTACCAACCCGACCGGCCGGCATGACGGTTGCCGTCGCCGCCCCTCGGGTACGACCCGTCGAAGTGACCGCTCAACGTGCCGCCGACCACGCCATGGGCCTCGAGCTGCAACTCGAGGAGCTCAACGAGCAGCGCCGCCGAGCCGAGGTCCAGGGTCGCACGGCGGAGCTCCCGAGCTTCGACCGGGAGATCGCCGCACTGCAATCGGAGCTTGCCCTCACCGCCGAGGCGCTCGCCGCTACGGCACGGGACACGCGCCGGTGACGCACCGGTAGGCTGGCCCGCGGGGCTCACCGGGGGGTGGGCCGGCACAGTCGAAGTGAGGTCCGCCCGGTGCGCAGCTTCCCATCCTCCGCCATCCGCAACGTCGCCCTCGTCGGCCACGGCGGCTCGGGCAAGACCTCCCTCGTGGAGGCCCTGCTCTACGGCGCCGGCGCCGTGTCCCGGATGGGGAGGACCGAGGACGGCACGACCACCACGGACTTCGACGCCGAGGCGGTGAAGCGCGGGATCTCCGTGTCGCTCGCCGTGGCGCCCTTCGAGTGGGAAGGCCGCAAGATCAACCTGATCGACACCCCCGGCTACGCCGACTTCATCGGCGAGGTCCACGCCGCCCTCGCCGTCGCCGACCTGGCGGTATTCGTGGTCAGCGCGGTGGAGGGCGTCGAGGTGCAGACCAAGGCGGCATGGCGCCTCGCAGCCGAGGCGGGGATCCCCCGGTTGGTCTTCGTCAACAAGCTCGACCGCGAACGCGCCAGCTTCGAGCGCACCCTGGAGCAGCTGCGCTCTGCCTTCGGCGCCGGCGTGGCCCCCTTGGAGCTGCCCATCGGGGAGGAGGCCGACTTCCGCGGGGTGGCGGACCTGCTCACGGAGACCGCCATCACCTACCAGGACGGGAAGGCGGCCCGCGGCCCGCTCGAGGACGGCATGGTGCCGGCCGAGCACGAGGTGCACGACGCGCTGGTGGAAGGCATCGTCGTCGCCGACGACGGCCTCATGGAGCGTTACCTCGACGCCGACGTGCCGGGCGTTGAGGAGCTCGAGGCGACCATGGCGAAGGGGGTCGCCGAGGCGACCGTCTTCCCGGTGGTCTGCGGTTCGGCCACCCGCCGCGTCGGCGTCGACAGGCTCGCCAGCTTCATCTGCGAGATCGGCCCGTCGCCGGTGGACCGTCCGCAGGTGAAGGTGCAGGCGGCCGGCGGCGAGCACCCGGTGGCCGCCGACGCCACCGGCGCCCCCCTGGCGTTCGTGTTCAAGACCCTCGTCGACCCCTACGTGGGCAAGGTGTCGCTGTTCAAGGTGCTGTCGGGGACCGTCCGCCCCGACGAGAACCTCCTCAACACGCGGACCAAGTCGGAGGAGCGGCTGCACGGGCTGTTCGGGCTGCTCGGCAAGGAGCACTTCGACGTCGGGGAGATCCCGGCCGGCGACATCGGGGCGGTCGCCAAGCTCAACGGCACCCTCACCAACGACACGCTGGTGGCGAGGACCATGCCCGTGACCGTCACACCCTTCCCGATCCCGGTGCCTGTGCTGTCGACCGGCATCAAGCCGCGGTCCAAGGGCGACGAGGACAAGCTGATGACCGCCCTCCACCGCCTGCAGGACGAGGACGTCACCCTTGCCGTCCGCCGGGACGACGAGACCCACCAGACGCTGCTGTCGGGGATGGGTGAGACCCACCTCGCCATCGTCCTCGAGCGGCTCACGAGGAAGTTCGGCGTCGAGGTCGACCAGGAGGCTGTCCGCGTCCCGTACCGGGAGACGGTGACGGCCTCCGCTGAGGCGGAAGGCAAGTACAAGAAGCAGACAGGCGGTCACGGCCAGTTCGGCGTGGCGATGATCCGCCTCGAGCCGCTCGAGCGGGGCGGCGGCTTCCAGTTCGTCGACGAGGTCGTCGGCGGGGCGATCCCCCGGCAGTTCATCCCCGCCGTGGAGAAGGGTGTGGCCGAGACCATGGCCCAGGGAGGCCACTACGGTTTCCCCGTCGTCGACCTGCGCGTCGTGTGCTTCGACGGCAAGTACCACCCCGTGGACTCATCCGAGATGAGCTTCAAGATGGCCGGTTCACTGGCGCTCAAGGAGGCACTCGCCAAGGCTTCCCCCGTGATCCTCGAGCCCATCTCGTTACTCGAGGTGATCGTCCCGGCGGTGCTGCAGGGCGACGTCATGGGTGACCTCAACGCCCGGCGCGGGCGGGTGCAGGGCACCGACAGCCTCGGGGGCGGTGAGCAGGTCGTCTCGGCTTTCGTCCCGACCGCCGAGCTCGGCCGCTACGCGGTGGACCTGCGCTCGCTGACCGGCGGTGCTGGCCGCTTCTCTGCCGGCCACGACCACTACGAGCCCCTCCCGACGCACCTCTACGACAAGGTCACAGCCGCCACGGACAGGGCCAGGGTCGGCGTCTGAGCCCACCGGGCCATCTAGCATGGCCGCCCATGTGGGACGGGACAGCACGTCGGGTCGTCGTCACCGGGGTCGGGACGATCAGCCCACTCGGGCACACCGCCGACTCGACGTGGGACGCCATGGTTGCGGGGCGCTCGGGCGTGGGGCTGGTCGAGGGATTCCGGCGGGAGGACCTGCCGGTCAAGATCGCCGCCCAGGTACGGGACTTCGACCCGGTGGCGGTGTTCGGCAAGCGCCAGGCGCGCCACCTCGACCGGGTGGTGCAGCTCGCGCTCGTCGCGACCCGGGAGGCGGTGGAGGGCGCCAAGCTCGACGTCGCCGCCGATCCTCACCGCGTCGGCGTCGTCTACGGCACCGGGATCGGGGGCCTGCACTCCCTGGAGGAGGGCCATCGCACGCTGCTCGAGCGTGGCCCCGACTGGATCAACCCGTACCTGCTGCCCATGCTGATCCCCAACATGGCGGCCGGCCAGATCGCCATGGAGTGGGGGATCCGCGGGCCGAGCTCGTGCACGGTGACGGCGTGTTCGGCGTCGGCGCAGGCGGTCGGCGAGGCGTTCGACATGATCCGCCTCGGCCGGGCGGACGCCGTGGTCTGCGGTGGCGCCGAGGCTTCCATAACCCGGCTGTGCATCTCCGGGTTCGCGGCGATGAAGGCGACATCCACCCGTAACGACGACCCGGAGGCCGCGTCGCGCCCGTTCGATGTCGGGCGGGACGGCTTCGTGCTGGGGGAGGCGGCCGCCACGCTCGTGATCGAGGAGCGGGAGCTCGCCCTCCGGCGGGGAGCACCCATCCTGGCCGAGGTCGCCGGCTACGGCACGACCTCCGACGCCTACCATGTCACCTCGCCGATGCCGGACGGGGACGGGGCGATGCGGGCAATGCTCGCTGCCTGCGAGGACGCCGGCATCGAGCCGTCCGAGGTGGGCTACATCAACGCCCACGGGACGTCCACACCGCCCAACGACCGCACCGAGGCGCTGGCCGTGCGACGGATATGGGGAGACGTCACGCCGCCGATGTCGTCGACCAAATCGATGACCGGCCACACCCTCGGCGCTGCCGGAGCGCTCGAGTCGGTGACGTGCATCCAGGCCCTGGCGAGCGGGGTGCTGCCGCCGACGATCAACTTGGAGCAGGTCGACCCGGACTGCGCCGCCGACCACGTAGCTCTCGCCGCTCGCCCCGCCGACGTGCAGGTGGCGATGTCCAACAGCTTCGGCTTCGGCGGGCACAACGCCAGCCTCGTGTTCCGCCGCGCCTGACCCCTCACATCTCGCCGGCGTAGAGGTCGAGGGTCCGGGCCATGCCTCCGTCGGCGGCGATGGTCTCGCCGGTGACGAAGCGGGCGGCGTCGGAGGCGAGGAAGACGACTACGTCAGCGACGTCCTCCGGCCGGCTCCAGCGGCGCAGCGGCGTCTGCGCCTCCACCGACTCCACCACGCCGGGCACCGCCTTGTTCCGGGCCCACATCTGGGTGTCGACCACCCCGGGGGCCACGGCGTTGACCCGGATGCCCCACGGCCCGAGCTCCATGGCGAGCGACCGCGTGGCGGCGTCGATCGCTCCCTTGGTCGCGGCGTAGGCGGCTCGGCGGGGGGTGCCGACGAGCCCCGACACCGACGACAGGTTCACGATCGAACCGTGCCGGCGCTCCTTCATGGAGGGCAGCACACGGGCGATGAGCAGGAGAGGGGCGCGCACGTTGACGGCGTAGAGGGCGTCGACGGTCTCGGCGTCGAGCTCCTCGGTCGGCAGGCGCCGGCCGATCCCGGCATTGTTGACCAGGATGTCGAGCGGCCCGAGTGCCGCCTGCGCCCGGTCGACCAGCCCTGCGGTCGCGGCCGGGTCGGCGAG
>JAJZJY010000388.1 GCA_021809885.1 Actinomycetes bacterium | reverse complement strand
CCTCGGGGTCAGCCGCCCCACCCTCGTCAAGCTTCTCGAAGACGGCGCCATCGCCTTCGAGAAGCCGAACCGCCACCGCCGAGTCCGTCTCCAAGACCTGATCGACTTCCCGCACCGCCGCCGCACGGAGCGTCGGGCTGTCCTGGAACAGCTCACCGAGGAATCCGACGAGCTCGGGCTCTACAACGGCACGCAAGCCGACTACGCCGGAGCACACCGTGACGCTCCCCGACGCTGGCGACCGCCACGCCCGCCGCCGCTATGGGCGGCCGGGCCGATGCCATCGTCACGGCAACCGTCGGCGACGATCCGATGGACGTGCTCGGGCCGCTCGACATCGAGGTCGTCCACCCCGACGACTTCCTTCCCGACCAGCTCGACCTCGCCTGAGGACCGTGCTCGACGTCCTCCGAGAGCAAGCTGACCACACCAGCCAACCTGCCCTCACGCTTGTCGACCTCATCGCTCGACTCGCCCACTGCAGTGTGCCCGGCTTCTCCGACGAAGTCGGCCACCCGATCCGACATGGCGGCCACCACCGATAGCGGCGAAGTGCGCTGCGGATCGTCGCTGCACTGTAGCCGGCGTCAGCTTCCACCTTGGGCAGGCGATCCCGTTTCGCGCGCACACGGCGACAGCACAGTTGGGGCGGCTCATTGCCCACGCCGAAGCCTGCGGTCGTCGTCAACGACCGGACAGACCGCCAGTGAGCCGCGAGGCCACCGCCACATGATCATCCTGGGTACCGGCACCAAGTTCCACGCGAAATGGGACATCCTCCCGCGTGCCATGCGCCCACGTTGTTGACTGATCTGACCTGCGACCTCTGGTACTACCGAGCCTGAGACGTAGCTACCAGTGGCGCGAACACCGACCTACCTGATCGACGTCGTACAGCTCACAGTGCGTTCGAGGTTTCCGGGCACCCACAGGTCCGGCAATGCTCAAGAGTGCCGCGCATTGGCGGCCTGATAGGGCCTTCGGTGAGCCGAAGATCGCCACCCGCGGCTTCTCGAGGCGCTCGCGCAATTGGTGGACCAGCTCGTCGAGATCGGAGATGTACTGCTCGACCGTCACCGACGATCGAGAGAGGGCGTGGTCGTATGACTTGCCGGCCCCGCGCTGATCCCCTAGGCAATGCTGCCTGCCACCACTTCGCCCTTCGGGTCGCGAAACGGTGGCGTACTTCCACGGCGCGTCACGCCGCTACCTCCTCTCCCCTGGGTCCCGGTCTCGGATCAAACGTGGCGCTCGACTTCCTCTCGGAGCAGGCAGCCTTGGAGCTGTCGGCGAGCACGTGACCTCCGAGGAAGGGCAGCCGAGGATGATCGGGTCGGCCACCAAGCGTTCGATGGCACCGGTCCCGATCGACCTGGCAACGAAGGCGTGGCCGCCAAGCCCACCCACGACGAGCGGTTGGGGCCGGTGTTGCCAGGGAAGACGCCGGCGGGCAGCACCCCGATCCCGAACAGCGCAGAGACGACAGGCAGCACCGGGTGTCGATGGTGCTGCGACGCCGCCCACACCGCGACCAGCAGTTCGCCGATCACAATCATGGTGACGTCGATGATCGTGGCGACCAGCTGGGTGACGCCCGGGTGTGGAGGCCGCGTGCCACCGAGGTCGATGATCTCCTCTCTGGTCAACCAACGCCACCACGCCGGGTACTTCGTCTCCGCCGTGACGATGCCCATGAGTAGGGCAAAGTCGGCCGCGGCGTACAGCACGCCGGCGACAACCCGACGATGCGCGCTGGGGATGCGTGCGGCAGCTGCGAAGGCGTTCTCGTATGACGACAGCCCGTCGTCCGCCGCGTCGATCACCAGGGTCGGTGCTTCGATGCCTTCGAGAGGCATCTCCTGCGCGGCAGGAGTGGACACGTAGGTGTCGAACAGTGCCCCCTTCTTGCGCGACGCCGCCGGGAACGGGCTGAGTGCTACCGAGTCCAGGGCCTCCTGCTCGCCCTCGGTCGGGCGGAACCCTTTGGGCATCCCGAGCATTCGTGCGAAGGCAGCCGGAGATCCCTGTTTGGAGGCCCAGAGGAAGAGATCGGAGCCGTACATGAGCTCTGCGGGCAGCTGGGGAGGCTTGTCGGCAGGCCCCGGGAACGCCGAGGCGAGAAGGAGGAGGTTCGCCGTCCTATCGGGATGGCGAAGCGCGAATCGCGTCGCCGGCGGACCACCTGCCGAGCAGCCGAAGCACGCGGCCCGGTCCACCCCGCTCGCGTCGAGCAACCTCCCGAAGGTATCGGCCCAGTCGTCTGGGACGGCGCCTTCGGGAGGGACGAGCCGAGATAGCGAACCGGGACGGCGCGAGGAGACGGTACCCGTCGCCGAGGTAGAGGTGGCCGGCGCCGAGGTAGAGGTGGCCGGCGCCGAGCCCGACGTCGAAGCCGCCGAACAACCGGTAGCTGACCAAGACGACCTGGCCACTCCCATCCTCGGCGTGCACGATCCTTCCGACGCGCGGATCGTCACGGTGGCGCCTCGAGCGTGACCCCAGCTGCCTCTTGGCCGTCGTCACCGACTCGCGAAGCGACGGCATCCCACTCTTGTGCGTCGACGGAACCAAGAGAGACCCGCGATCAGCACGGGGCCGCCGATAGCGACCCGGCCGATCAGGCCTCGTGCCCGGATCGGCAGCGCCCGGCTCCTCCTCTTCGAGGAGCGCCTTCAGGTTTCCCCAGATTCGACGCTCTTGACGGTCGCCAATGCGCGCGACGAGGGCATCAGCGAATCGCAGCGGACCCCTCACCTGCACATCCCACGACCAGCGCATCCGGGTTCCGGAGCTCTCGGGCTCGAAGGTGAGGTCCCCCTCGGTCAGCATCGCTCGCGTGTGGGATCGTGAGCCGAGGCGGTGCGGCCGCTCGTAGCGGGTGAACTCGACGGTCATGGGTACCAGGCGCCCCACGGATCGCAAGGTCGTCCGGAAACGACTCCCCTCGCCGATGGGCTCGTCCGACTCGAGCGACGAGGTCGCCATCTGCGGGTTGAAGCGCGGCTCGTTTCGCTCGTCGGCCACGAAGTCGAACACCGCTTCAACAGGGCGTTCGATCAGGATGTCACCGTGGATCCGGACCATAGCCAACCTCCCGTCGCATCACTCGTCACGCCACGAGCGGCAGCTCGCCCTGCGTCGGCGGGGTGCCGGGGTCGCTGCCGCCGCCGTCGAAGCGGAAGGGTGGGTACTCGTCTCGCATGAGCACCGCGTAGGTGAGCACCCGGTAACACCAGCGGTTGAGGCCCATCGTCACGTCGAAGAGCTGAGTCGGGTAGCTCCCGGTCACCGCGAGGACGACGGCACCGAGCAACGCAAGGATGGTGATCACCCCTGCGGAGCCTGAGCCCCACCCCCCGACGAGGATCCCCACGACCAGGTACTGGGGGATGGCCAGAAGCCACCACTTCACGAGCACGAGTCCCCGGGAAAGCCGCTCGGGGTACTCGACCTGGAAGTCTGCCGGATAGACGGGGTCAGACTGGAGGCTGAACGGCGGGTAGCGGTCCGTGCCAAAGGCGCTCATCCCGTAGAACGAGACGCGCCAGGTCCAGCGGATCACGCCGACGTTGAAGTCGAAGATGCCCCGTGGGTAGCGGGCCGTGAAGAGGATCGAGCATCCCGCGACGATCGTGAGCACGGTCATCGCGATCCACAAGCCTGCGAGGCAGAAGAAGTGGGGGATCAAGAGGACCCACTTCACGAGCCAGAGCAGACGGTTGACGGGCACGTCGAGCCGGCCGTCGAGGCGGGCGGGGTAAGGGTTCGCCATGTGATCACCTCCTTAACGTCGCCGTGACGAGAGGAATGCGGGAGCCGTTGCGGGCCTCGTCGAGTCGGAGGGAACGAGGCGCGCCGTGATCATGCGGCCGTCGCCTCCGCGAGCTGGTCGGCGATGGACGCGGCCCAGTCCCTGACGGCCTTCCAGTCACGGAAGTCCCCTTGGAGGCCGCGGAAGAGAGCCAGTCCAACACGCTGCAGCCCCTGCAGGTTGTGGCGGTCGAGTTTGCCGGAGAACCTCTTGTGCTCTCGCGCACCGGTCGCCTTCTGTACCGCCTGCAGGTCGACGGTGTCTACGTCCATCTGCTGCGCGAACTTTGAAGATGGGTCACCGACCGGACCGCTGGAGAAGAGCCAGACCGGTTTGCCGGCCAGTTCCGCACCGATCCGGTGCGCGAGACCGGTCGCCGGTGCCAGCCAGTGACCCATGTAGACGGCGCTACCGAGCACCACCGCCTCGAACTCCGACAGCGCCCCGACGTCCTCGGGTGGGGCGACCGTGACCTCGAACCCACGGGACTTGAGCTCGTCGCCGATCGCCTCGGCAATCTCTGCGGTCGAGCCGTGACGAGATGCGGCGGTGACGAGGACTTTCATGGCCCACCTCCCAGCGGGGACGACGCCGGATGGGAGCTGGGCATGTCGCGCTCGACAGATGTGTGATCGAGCTTCCTGGTCAGACGCCTGATCACGGGTTCACGGTCGGTGCACACTTCCCAACCCTCCACGGTCTTGTTGAGTTCGACGGTAGGAGCCTCAAGGCCGCTCCCCCAGGGGCTAACGACCCTTGTTCTTGGGGACGACCCGGCAACGCCGCGGTGAACGAGGAGAGGGAAGGCCGACCCACCGCCTGCCTGCTCAGCCTGGCCGGCGGCGGGTTGTGCCCCCTGATCAGTGTCCTGATGCTGATTCCGAGATTCGGGGGAAAGCTTCCGGAACCGGGGATTTCCCTGTCACCGGGTGCGTTCTGCCCATCGTCATCCACCATGCGAGGCAGCCATGGGACACGGAGGACGGCCAAAGGCCGAGCTTGTGCTGAGCACCGAGGAGCGGCTCACGCTCGAACGGCTAGCCAACCGGCGCAAGAGCGCAGGCGATGGTCATGCGGGGCGCGCATCGTCATCAACTGCGCCAAGGGGGATACCAACCGCGACGTCGCGGCACGTCTCGGGGTGAGCGAGGCCATGGTCGGCAAGTGGCGCCTCCGCTTCTTCGAGCACCGCCTGGACGGCCTCGGCGACGACCCGCGCACGGGCGCGCCGAGGACGGCCACCGACGACCAGGTCGAGGCGGTGGTCGTAAAGATCCTGGAGGAGAAGCCCACCGA
>JAJZJY010000387.1 GCA_021809885.1 Actinomycetes bacterium | reverse complement strand
CCGGCTCCGGGCCGGCGGGAGCCGGGGCGCCGGCCGACTCCGGGTCGGCGGGGCCGCTGGCGGTCTCCTCCAGGTACTCGGCCCAGGCGGCCTGCGCCTCGGACTCCGGCTCGAAGTCGGCGAAGGAGGGACCGACGTAGTTGCCCTGCTCGTCGTAGGCGTGCTCGCCGAACGCCTCCCGGTACTCGGCGGCGACCTCCCCGCCCTCGGCGGCCTGCTTGATCGAGAGGCTGATCCGCCGGCGCTGCAGGTCGATGTCGATGATCTTCACCCACAGCTCCTCGCCGGGGGTGACGACCTGCTCGGGGAGGTCGACGTGGTGGGTCGCCATCTCGGAGATGTGCACCAGGCCCTCGATGCCCTCACCCACCTGGACGAAGGCCCCGAACGGCACCAGCTTCGTCACCCGCCCGTACACCAGCTCGCCGACCCGGTGGGCGGTGGCGAACTCCTGCCACGGATCCTGCTGGGTCGCCTTGAGCGACAGGGAGATCCTCTCGCGTGAGAGGTCGACGTCGAGGACCCGCACCTCCACCTCGTCGCCGACGGCGACGACCGAGGACGGGTGGTCGACGTGCTTCCAGGACAGCTCGGAGACGTGGATGAGGCCGTCCATGCCGCCCAGGTCGACGAAGGCTCCGAAGTTGACGACCGAGGACACGATGCCGCGGCGCACCTCCCCCGGCTTCAGGTTGGTGAGGAACTCGTCGCGCTGCTCCTTCTGGGTCTCCTCCAGGTAGGCCCGGCGCGAGAGGACGACGTTGTTGCGGTTCTTGTCGAGCTCGATGATCTTGGCCTCGAGGCTCTTGCCCACGTACGGCATGAGGTCGCGCACGCGGCGCAACTCCACGAGCGACGCCGGCAGGAATCCCCGCAGCCCGATGTCGAGGATCAGGCCGCCCTTGACGACCTCGATGACGGGACCGGACACGATGCCGTCGCGCTCCTTGATCCCCTCGATCGTGCCCCACGCCCGCTCGTACTGGGCGCGCTTCTTGGACAGGATCAGCCGGCCCTCCTTGTCCTCCTTCTGGAGGACGAGCGCCTCGATGTGCTCACCGAGCGACACCACCTCGCTCGGGTCGACGTCGTGGCGGATGGAGAGCTCCCGGGACGGGATGACCCCCTCGGACTTGTAGCCGATGTCGAGGAGCACCTCGTCCTTGTCGACCTTGACCACCATGCCCTCGACGATGTCGCCGTCGTCGAAGTCGACGATGGTGCCCGAGATTGCGTCCTCCAGGGACATGCCGCCGAGGTCGTCGACCACCACCTGGCGCGGGGTGTACTCCCCCGACTCGTCGAAGCTTCCCATCTCCGCAGGAGTGGGGCTGGTGGTGTCGGTCATGAGGTCGGCCTTCTTTCCGGGCGGGCACCCCCACGCGGGCGGTCGTGGCGGGGGCGGTCGGCGAGCGTTCGCCGGGGGCCGATGCTACACGGCCCCTGTCGCGCTCCTGCCCGCGACCAGCACAGAGCAAATGCGGGGAAAGGGCGGCCCGCGCGAGTCCGAGCCGGTGGCCAGCCTCAGCCCTTGGCTGCGGCCCACGTGTCGCCCCAGGAGAGATTGACCTCCAAGGGCACACGCAACGCGGCTGCACCGCGCATGGCCTCGAGCACGACCTCGGCGGCGGCAGCTTCTTCGGCTGGGGGAACCTCGAGGATGACCTCGTCGTGCACCTGGAGCACGAGCCGGCTGTCCATGGAAAGCCCCTCCAGGCGTTCGTCCACGCGCACGAGAGCGACCTTGAAGATGTCGGCGGCGAGACCCTGGATGCCGGCGTTCATCGCCTGGCGCTCGCCGGCGGCGCGCACCTGGTATCGGGTTGACTGCAGCTCCGGTATCAGCCGGCGCCGGCCGAAGAGCGTCTCGGTGTACCCCCGGTCCCGCGCCTCGGCCACGACCCGGTCCATGTAGCTGCGCACGTTGGGGAACGCCTCGAAATAGGCGCGCAGGATCTGCTCCGCCTCCGTCACCGGGATCGAGAGCCGCTGCGCCAGGCCGTAGGACTCCATCCCGTAGGCCAGGCCGTAGGAGACCATCTTCGCCTTGGACCGCTGCGCAACCGTGACCGCTCCCGGGTCCACCCCGAACACCCGCGCCGCCGTGGCGTTGTGAATGTCCGCACCCGACCTGAACGCCTCGATGAGACCGGGGTCCTCGGCGAGATGGGCGATCACGCGCAGCTCGATCTGGTTGTAGTCGGCGACGAGGAACCGGCAGCCCTCCGACGGGATGAAGCACCGGCGGAACCGCCGGCCCTCGTCGGTGCGGATGGGGATGTTGTGCAGGTTGGGCTGGTCGGAGCTGAGCCGCCCCGTGCGCGCCACCGTCTGGTTGAACGTGGCATGGATCCGCCCGTCGGCCGCCACCTCGGCGAGCAGCGACTCCCCGTAGGTCGAGCGCAGCTTCTCCACCTCCCGGTACCGGAGGAGGGACTCGACGATGGGGTGCTGGCCCCGCAGCTTCTCCAGGGTCTGGGCATCTGTCGAGTAGCCCGTCTTGGTGCGCTTCTGGGGGGCGAGCCCGAGCCGGTCGAAGAGGACCTCCCGCAGCTGGGGCGTCGAGTTGACGACGAACGTCACGCCGGCCAGCTCCTGGATCTCCGCCTCCAGCCGCCGGGCCTCGGCGGACAGCTCGCCGGCGAGATCCTCGAGCGCCGGCACGTCGACCCGGACACCGATCTCCTCCATGCGCCCCAACACCCGCACCAGCGGGCGCTCCACCTCGTCGTAGAGGCGAGACATGCCCCGCGCCGACAGCGCCGACGACAGCGGCTCCACGAGGCGCGCCACCGCCGCCGCCCGGCGCGCCGCCTCGGCGCCCGGATCAGAGCCGGCGCCGGCCAGGTCGAGCTGCCCCGGAGGCGGGGCGCCGGGGGCGGCCAGCTCGGTGCCTGCGTAGCGGAGGGCGAGATCCTCGAGCAGGTACTGGTCGCCGGCCGGGTCGACGAGGTACGCCGCTATCGCCGTGTCGAGCTGGAGGCCGGCGAAGTCGACGCCCATCACCGCGAGGCCCCGCATGAGCGCCTTGGCGTCATGCGCCGAGATCTCCGCCCCGCCCGGCGCGAACAGGCGGCCGAGGGCAGCCAGGACGGCGCCGTCGAGCGGGATCCAGGTGACGGCGACCGGCTCGGCGGGTGGCACGGCGGCGAACGCCAAGCCGAGCAGCGCCGAGCGGCCGGCGACGCCCTCCCAGGCACCGGCGACGGCCAGGGCGGCACCCTGCCCCCGCCAGCGCTCCACGACGGAGACGGCCTCCGCCGCGCCGGCCGGCGATGTCACCTCCAGGTCGAGGGCAGCGCCGGCGGGGAGCGGTGAGGGGCCGGCGCTTTCGTCGGATGCCGTCGCCTCGACGAAGCGGTCCCAGAGCGTCCGGAACTCGAGGAAGTCGAACAGGCGCTTCACCTCGTCCCGGTCCCACCCGCCGAGGGCGGCGGCCGCCGGATCGACCTCGACGGCCACGTCCCGGATCAGCGGCGTCGCCTCGGCGTTCTTGCGGACCGTCGCCTCCCACGCCCGCAGGTTGTCCCGCAGCTTGGGTGTCAGCTCGTCGAGGTGGGCGAACACGCCGTCGATGCCGCCGTAGGTGTTGATCAGCTTGGCGGCGGTCTTCTCGCCGACGCCGGGCACGCCCGGCAGGTTGTCGGAGGGGTCCCCCCGCAGGGCCGCGTACTCGGGGTACATCGCTGGGCGGACCCCCGTGCGCCCCTCGATGCCGGCCTCGTCGTAGAGGGCGTAGTCGGAGACGCCCCGGCGGTTGTAGAGGACCTTCACGTGCGGGTCGTGCACGAGCTGGTAGGCGTCCCGGTCGCCGGTGACGATTATCACGTCGTCGCCGGCCGCCTCGGCCCGGGCCGCCAGCGTCGCGATGACGTCGTCGGCCTCGTAGCCGGGCATCTCCACGAGGGGTATGCGGAGGGTCTCGACCAGCTGGCGGACCAGGCCCATCTGTTGGCGGAGGATGTCGGGCGTCTCCTTGCGGCCGGCCTTGTAGTCGCTGATCATCTCGTGGCGGAACGTCGGCTCGGGCCGGTCGAAGGCGGCGATCACATGTTCGGGACGGTGATCCTTCACCAGGTTGACGAGCATCGACGTGAACCCGAACACGGCGTTGGTCACCTGGCCGGACGCCGTCGCCATGTCGCTCGGCAGGGCGAAGAAGGCCCGATACGTGAGGGAGTTGCCGTCGATCAGCATCACGCGAGCCACGGCGGGATGCTACGCCCCGGCCTGTGACGGCGCCGCCGGCGGCACGGGCTGCGGCGTCGCTTGACGGAACGCTCGAAGTTAGGTACACCTAATACGAGTGATCGCCACCTTCGTCATCTTCCTGCGCGAGGGCATCGAGGCGAGCATGATCGTGGCCATCCTGCTCGCCTACCTGGACAAGGCGGGGCAGCGGAGGTACTTCCGGGACGTGTTCGGCGGGGTGGCCGCGGCGATGGTGCTCGTCCTCGCCGGCGGTGTCGCCGCCTACCTGCTGCTCACCCACTACGCCGGCTCGCGGGTGCAGACGATCTTCGAGACGTGCACCTACCTGCTGGCGGCGGCGGTGCTCACGTTCATGACCTTCTGGATGCAGTCCCACGCCCGGTCCCTCTCGGGTGAGCTTCGTTCCCGGGCGGCGGCAGCCCTCGAGGGCAAGGCCCGCTGGGGCCTCGGGTTGCTCTCCTTCCAAGCCGTCGGGCGCGAGGGCGTCGAGACGATGGTGTTCACGCTCGCCATCGTCTTCGCCTCCTCGGGGCGCGGGGTCATCGCCGGCGGCGCCGCCGGGCTGGCCGTGTCGCTCGCCATCGCCTTCGCCGTCTACCGGTTGGGCCGGCGGATCGACATGGGGCGCTTCTTCGCTGTGGCCGGCACGCTGCTCATGGTCTTCGCCGCCGGGCTGCTCGCCGACGCCGTCGAGAACCTGCAATCCCTCCGCTGGCTGCCGGCCGGGCCCCGCCTCTGGAGCACGGCGGGCGTCCTGTCGGAGAACAGCGCGTTCGGTGACATCGTGCACTCGTTCTTCGGGTACGCCGAGCGGCCCACCGCCCTGCAGGTCGGCGTGTACGTGGCGTACCTGACCGCTGCCCTCGGCGTGTGGGCCCGGCGCCGGCCGCGGCGGGGGGCGGC
>JAJZJY010000386.1 GCA_021809885.1 Actinomycetes bacterium | reverse complement strand
ATGCCCGTAGCCGGATCGGCTATCGGGCGGCTGTTCGGCTCTGGGATGCTCGGAAGGCGATCAAGGTGTGCTCGAGACCGAGGGTGGCGGCAAGTTCAATCGCCTTCCTGCTCGGCGATGGCCTCGGCGATGGCCTCGCGGCACAGCTCGAGGCATTCCCTACAGATGCGCACGCCGCCAGCACCGCCGTCGCTGCCCACCATGCGTGGAGCCTGATCGGCACGCTTGCCGCAGAACGAGCAGTGTCAGTCCCATTCCAGTGCCGATTGACCTCACCGAGACGAGAGGCCGCCTCGCCAGGCCCTGCGTCGAGAGCCCGGGCGGCCTCACCCACGCAGTCCCCGCAGATGAACACTCCCGTTCCGGCGATCACTTGGTCGCCGTCGCCGGTCTGGCGCCCGCAGAAGGAGCAGACCGCCGACTTCGAGGGCGTACCGCGACGATGGCGGGCGGCTGCGGCCAAGCTGGTAACGATCACGGGAGTCTCCCCACTGTCGATCACTGAAATTCCCCATCCTTGAGCTGGGTGGTGGGCCTGCTGGTAGGTCCGCCAACCCGGTTGGTGGCCCCTCGATGCTGGCGGTGTCCAAGCCGTCCAGATCGAGGAGCCGCTTCAACACCGAGTCCGCCCTCACCCGCACCGTCACCCCCCACTACCGACGCGCCGACGACGAAGCCCACAGCCTGCTACGAGAAACCTTCCGGGCCTCCGGCGACATCGAGATCGTCGGCAACTGCCTCCACGTCCGCCTCGACGGACTCTCCGCCCCCCGCCGCGCCACACAGTGGCGTCCAGTGCCACACTTGCCGATGCCGCACCGTTGCATCAGCTGTCGTCGCGGTGGTGGATGGTGCGACTGGCCTGGCCCTTCAGCGCGATCTCACGTCACCCGCCTGGCGATGACGAACAGCGTGAGACACAACGCCCCTGGTCAACGGTGATCGCGAACGCTGCCGAGTGATGCATCTCACGCAACATCGCTGATGTCCGCCCAGGTGTTGGACGTATGGCGGAGGTCGTGGAAGTGGAACCCGACGAGCCCTACCGCCTCGGTGGCGGCGCGCCAGTGCATGGCCAGCACGTGCGGGCGCAGCGGGCCACCCTTGGCTCCGGTGAACACCAGGGCGTCGCGGTCGTCGGCAACGTGGGCGGCCAGGTGGGCAGCGAGGTCGGCGACGATGTTGGAAGGGATGGCCACCTTGCGCCGACCGGCCGCCGTCTTCGGGCTCTTGAAGCCGACCGTCCCGTCGCTCAGGTACTCGGCGGCCTGCCGCACATCCACAGTGCGCTGCAGCACGACGAGGTCCCGTCGGCGGAGAGCCAGGATCTCGCCCCTGCGCAGCCCGCACCACGCCGCCAAGAGCACGGACGCTCGCAAGCGGTCGGGCATGGCGTCGGCCAGCGCCCCGACCTCGGCCACCGTGGCCACCGGCCGCTCAGCGGCGTGCTCTGCTCCCCCACCTCGGACCTGGCACGGGTTGCGGGTCACCTGCCCGTCGGCGACGGCGGTCCGGTAGATCGTGTTGAGCAACCGGTAGGCGTTGGCGGCCGTGCTCGGATGGGTCTGAGCGAGCTTGGCCCACCATCCCCGCACCGCCACCGGCTCGATCAAGCCCATCTCCCGTTGCCCGAACGCCGGCAGGATGTGGAGCTTCAACAGCCCGGCGTACTTCTCCCGGGTGCGGTTGGACAGATCCGGCCGGTCGGCCATCCACCGCTCGGCGTAGGTCCGCAGCAGGACCCGACCGCCGGCCGGATCGATCCACTTGCCTCGCACGAGGTCGGCCTCGACAGTCGAGAGCCAGACCCGGGCGTCGGTGAGGGTGGCGAAGGTGGCCGGCGCCGGCCGGTCGACGCCGTCAGGTCCGTGATACCGCGCTTGCCAGCGGCCGGACGGCAGCTTGCGCACCCGCCCGAACCGCGCTCGACCAGCTGCCACCGTCACCCTCCCGGTCCGGCCCTGAGGCGCCTTCCAGCGGCCAACGGTAGCCCCCGGGGCGTGACCGCGGGTCGGGCACGATCGGGCACGGGACCGATCATTGGGTCAGAGCACCGATGGCGAAATAGCCCCTGACCAGGAACTTTACGAGCAGTCCCAGGTGTACCGTGTTCGAACCGCGACGTGATAGTCGATGGCCCGTGGATCCAGCTCAGCCGGCGCGGCAGCTCGCCGGCGGTGCCCCCAGGGCAAGCGTTCGATGGCTCACTTGGAACCTGAACTGCCGCAGCCGACGCCGCGGGACACATGGGCTGCGGTCAGCCCGCCGTGCGCCACTCGGACAACTGATCAGCCGACCACCCGGGGATTCATCGATCGGCGGGCGCAACGGGCCGCTGCCGTTATTCTGGTTGCTGGCCGTCTGTATCGCTGCACAAGGCGCCGCGGACCTCGTCAGTGGGCGGCCGTATACGATCCTGCCCGGATCGGCATCATGGCCGCCTTCGGGTCGGTCAGGCATGTCCGTGAACGGGTCGATCGGCGTCTCGGCCGGTTGCGCGGCCATCGGCGGCAGCTCGGACCTCGTAGGCGCAGCCGTCGATCGGTGTCAGCTTCCGGCCCCCGAACAATCCGGCCGGGGACCCTGGCGCAGCGCCAGGATCCCGGTGAGGGCGGCCAGAACGAGTAGCGACTCGCCGACGTAGTAGACGGCGCGGATGCCGTAGGCGTCGGCGAGCACCCCGCCTATGGCGAGGCTGACGAGGCGGCCGGCGTGCCAGACGAGGTCGACGACCGAGAAGACCCGTCCTCGGCGATTGTCGGGGACATGCTGCTGGATGCTCGAACGATCGCAAGCCAGACCCCTTCCCAGCGCTGTCAGCGATGGTAGGAAGGGAGCCGAATGAAGTCACGGCATCGACACCACTTGGGAGCGCCTGCGGACGATCCTGCCAGCACGGCTGAGCGAGTAAACCCTGAACGCCCCCCGAAGTGCAAAGCATCGCGTCTCGGGTGAGAGAGGGCGAACGCTTGGAAGCGATCATCTTCGACATCGGCGGTACGCTTGTCGTCGAGGCGGCACCCGGCACTCCGACGGATGATCTCGTACCGACCTTGCGCCCCGGCGTTGCTGCCGATCTCGGCACCCTCTCGCACTGGTATCGCCTCGGTGCTGCAACGAACACGGCGGTCATGCGGGAGCCAGAGGTTCGAGCGCTGCTCGCTCGGGCCGACATCGACCACTACTTCCAGGCGGTAGTCACTTCGAGCGACGTCGGCGCCTCGAAGCCCGATCCTCAAGTGCTTCTCGTCGCTTGCAAGAAGCTCGAGGTCGACCCCGGGAGAGCCCTCTACGTGGGCGATCGGTCGATCGATCAGGAAGCGGCGTCTGCTGCCGGCATGTTCTTCGTCAACGTGGGCTTGGGCGGACTGTTCGATGCGGTGCATGAGTTCACGGTGAGAGAGCAGCACCAATCCTTCCCCCACGCCGGCTCCAGCCACTGAGAAGCGCGCGCGAGGTATGCCAGCGCATCTGAACGACCCCCTCATGGCCGAACGAGAGAACCCCGTTCCCGTCGACTGCACAACAGGCGCGCCATGGATCAGTCCATTGAGGAAGCCTGCGGATTCGACGAGGAGAGACCGGCGTCCCACCGGGCTTCGACGCTTCCCCATCGCCAATAGGCGAGAGCGATAGCCCAGACGACGACGAACAGGCCAGCGATGCAGAAGCCGGCGATGTTGATGTTGAAGTTGGCCATCGTGTCCCAAAAGGCCCCGTGGAGGTGGACCTCGTTGGTGAGGACGCCGAGGATCTCGATGGTGCCGATGATGAACGCCGCACCGATGGACAGGCCGGTGATGACGAGGTTGTAGTACACCTTGCGCACCGGTTTGGCGAACGCCCATCCGTAGGCGAAGTTCATGAAGCAGCCGTCGAGGGTGTCGAAGAGCATCATGCCGCCCGAGAAGAGGAACGGCAGGGCCAGCACGGCGTAGTACGGAAGGCCCTGAATGGCGGCGTAGGCGGTGGCTGCCAGGAGCACGACTTCGGTGGCGGTGTCGAAGCCGATGCCGAAGACCATCCCCACGAAGTACAGCTGCCAGGTGTGGTTGATGGAGCGCATGAACCTTCCGAAGAACCGGTACATGAGCCCTCGGGACTGGAGCTGGGCCTCGAGCTCGGCCTCGTCGTAGGCGCCGCGGCGCATCTCCCGGAAGACCTTCAAGATCCCTGACAGCACGACAAGGTTGAGCACGGCGATCAGGTAGAGGAACGACGCCGACACCACGGTGCCGGCTGCTCCTCCGGCCGTCTCGTAGGTGGACGAGGGGTTGACGACGGCACCGAACACGGCTCGCGCCGCGAATGTGAGGCCGACGCCCACGCCGACGACGATGGTCGAGTGCCCGAGCGAGAAGAAGTAGCCCGTGGCCAAGGGCCGTTTACCGTCGGCCATGAGCTTGCGGGTGGTGTTGTCGATGCACGAGATGTGGTCGGCGTCGAAGGCGTGCCGGAAGCCCAGGAACCAGGCGGTGACGGCCACGCCGAGCCCGATGCCGAGGCCCTTGGTGCCGCCGTAGCCGCGGTAGTCGATGTGCTGGGGGAGGACGACGGCGACGTAGATGAGCCATCCGAGTGCGTTGACGGCCAGGATGGACACGAACATCAGGGCCAGTCGGCCCCACTCCGCTCCCGTCAGCGTCCCACGGAGCTGGCGGAAGAGCGCATGCGGTCTCGGGCCCCGACCGGCTGGGCCTGCTCGGTGGCTCATCCTTGCGGTGTCCCGGATGCTCGGGGAGCGACGTCGACGACCGGTCCGACCACGATGACGGCGGGAGCGCCGAGGTCGACGTCGGGGAGCCCGGCGAGCGTGGTGCGGACCATGCGCTGGGTCGGGGTGGTGCCGTCTTGGATGACGGCGACCGGGGTGTCGGCGGCACGGCCGGCGTCGACGAGGGCAGCGGCGACGGCCGCGCGCGAGGCCATCCCCATGAGGATGACGAGGGTCCCTCCGGTACGGGCCAGCGCCTCCCAGTTGGGTTCGTGCCCAGGCTTGGGGGCCCTGCCCTTATCGAGGGTGTGGCCGGTGACGATCGTGACGGACGAGGCGAGGCCCCGATGGGTCACCGGGATGCCGGCTGCGCCGGCCACGCCGAGTGCTGAGGTCACTCCGGGGACGAT
>JAJZJY010000385.1 GCA_021809885.1 Actinomycetes bacterium | reverse complement strand
GACGGGTGCGGGCCTGCTGACGGGGGAAGCTGTCGGGCACCGGGCGAGCTTAGGTCGCACCGCAAAACTACTTGGTGGTAGTTCGTTTCCGGGGTCGTGACTTCAGGCGCGTCCCGTTGAAGGTGTAGTTCCACTCGCCGTGGAAACGGTGGGCCTCGCGGGGCACGGCGGCGAGCTCGTCGTCAGTGACCTTGGTGCCGGTGGGGTAGTTGCCTTCGTCCCGCTCGGCACGGACGGTCAACCCGCTTCGAGTGGTGGTAGCGGAGATGAGATCCACGACGACCTCGTGGCTGGTGAGCGGCCGGCCTCGCCAGTTCATGGAGATGTGATTGAACAGACGGTGCTCTATACTTATCTGCACCAGCCAGGGAGGAATCCCTGTGCCACAAGGGTGTTGACGTCGTAGACATGTAAACGACGTTGGGTCGTGATGAGCGATGGGTGGTCATCGCTGACCGGTTGCCTCGGTGCCTCGTCGCTCGCCGAGCGTGCGGGCGAGCGCGTCGCGCAGGCGGCAGTTCTCCTCTCGGAGGACGTTCAGTTCTGTTTGGAGGGCGGCGCGGAGCTCGCGGAGCGACTCTGGTGAGGCCTGCTCGACCACAGGCCGCTGCAGTGGTGGCCCGCTCGGTCGGCGTCCCGTGCGGGATCGGTCGATCGCGGCGCGGAGCTGCGGGTCGCGGTAGAGCCAGGCTCTCGACACGCCGGCAGCCCGGGCCACGGCGGCGAAGCTCACCTCCTCTCCGGCGGCATGAAGTCGGCGGAGCGCGTCGGCTGCCTGCCGAGAGGTGGCTTCGTGTCGATCCCTCGCGGCCGCCACCATGGCAGCAGAGCGATCGGCGCGCTCAGGTCTGGCCATAGTCGTCTCCGGCGTCGTCGAGCGCTTCGAGGGCGGGGATGATGCGCTGCAGGTGACCGAGAACTTGGCGATGGTTGTCGGCGAGACGGTGGTGGCCGTCGATCTCGGCGGCGGTGATCAGCTTGGCGGTCTCGTCGGCTTGCCGGCGGTGAGTGGGCAGGAACTCGACGGTGGTCTGAAAGTCGGCACAGGTGAGGCAGGCGTTGGGGTGCGGGCAATCCTGTTGTGGTGGCCGCCCGCAGTAGCCGTTGGGGAGGCTGGCTTGGATGCGCCCGAGATGGTGCTTGACCCACTCGGCCTCGGCGGTAGGCGCGACGGGGTCGTAGCTGAGTTGTTCGCCGTCGATGTTCACCCGGCGTTGGCAGTAGGCGTCGAAGGCCTCGCGGATCGTCGAGTCGTGCAGCCGGGCGTAGGTGGCGGTCATGGCAGGGCTGGCGTGACCCAAAAGACGCTGGACCACATGTTCGGGGACACCTTGGTTGATCAGCCTTGTGCCGACCGTATGGCGCCATTGGTGGGCGCTCACCCGGATCGGCCGGCCCGCTTGGTCGTGCAGGCCGATGGCCTCTTGCCAACGGCCGAGGCGTCCCCGCAGGGTGGCGTACTCGAAGGGGCGGGCACCGTCGGGGTTCGCCTTGGGGGCGGGGAACAGCCACGGTGACAACGGCCAGACCCGCATGACGTTGGCCTGCTGGGCGGCGATCACGGCGGCCGCCTTGGCGCTCAAGGGGATGAGCTGCTCGGCGGCCACCTTGGTGTTGAAGAAGCGCAGGCACGGCCATCCGACGCTGTCGACCACGATGCAGTCGACGCGGAGCCGGCAGGCGTCACCGGCGCGCAGGCCGGTCTCGATCAACACGACCACGAGATGGCGGGTGGTGGCGTCGGGGAGGCGGGCCAACGCCGTGTCGGACTCGAGCTGCGCCATCTGGTCCTCGGGCACGAAGCGGGGAAGGCCCTTCGGGCGTTTGGGCATGTCGTCGTTGTAGAGCGTCGCCCCGGCCGGCAGCCCTTTGAGCAGATCCTGGCGCCGAGCGGTGTCCAAGAACCCACGGAGGCTGGTGAGATAGCCGAGGCGGGTGTTGGCGACCGGCCCCACGGCAAGGAGGTGGGCCAGGTAGGCCTCGAGGCGAGCTCGGGTGATGACCGAGGCGTCGGCGGCGTCGGGACAGGCCTGGGCAAGCCAGGTGGAGAACCAGGTAAGGGCGGTGGCGTCTCTGCGGATGGCACCGAAGGACATCCCGCCGGTGAGCCGGCCGCGGGCCCAGGACTTCACCGCCTGGCGCAGCCACGGCTGGGGTATGCGGGCGAAGCTCACGCGGTGGTGGCCCACCGTGCCAGGGGCGCCCACCCCGAGGTGGCCCGCGTCCCAGTCGTCGCGTGTGTACTCGGCTTCGGCGTCACCGCCACTCGCCACGTCCTCCAGATGCCGGTAGGCGTAACGCAAGAAGCCGACCGCGGACGCAGTGGTAGTGGTTCCCTTGACGGGCAGGTCGGCGATCCACTCGCCGAGGGTTCGCTCCAACAGCGAGGCGGCACCAATTCCGGCCAGCATCGCCGTCACCGGACGCACCGCCAGAGGCGAGAGGCCCCGACCCCGCTCGTCATGGCGGCACTGCAGCACGAAGGCCAGCTCCAAACGGCAGCGAAGGGGCAGCGCCGACAGGTCGAAGGTCTCGTCGACCCGGGCGACGCTGCTCGCCACCGGCACCGTCGTAGCGACGAAACCAGCGAGATCAGGGCGGCCCTGCCAGTTCCATCGGTGATGATGCGCGGCGCACAGGCCGAACGAGCGAGACGGCCGGTCACAGTCGACGACCTGGCAGCGCGCCCGGGCCAGGACAGGATCGTCGGGGTCGGGCCGATAGCGCTCCACGGCGAACTCGGGGCGCACGAGCGACACCAGGTGCTCGAGTATCGGATCACCATGGACGACGGGAAGCGCCGATAGCGCGCTCACGACGTCGCCTGTGAGTCAGAGTCTCCGAAAGCGCCGGCCCGGTCGAGCTCGGCGCGCAGGTCCTCCACGCCGAGATGCACGTAGGTCTGGCTCGTAGTCGTCACGCTCGCATGGGTGAGCATCTTCGAGACGATCTCGATCGGCACCCCACGACGGATCATGTCGCTCGCAGCCGAGTGGCGCAGAAGATGCAAGCTGAACGCGATGCCTGTGCGCGACCGCAGGCGCTCCACCAGGCCCACCACCGCCGAGTAGCGCAGCGGGCGGCCGCGCGGGGACGCGAAGAGGTTCACGAACACATAGTCGGAGTCGATGTCGCCGTACTCGTCGAACAGATAGCGGCTATAGAGGCGCACCAACCCCGCCGAGACCGGGATCGCCACCGTGTCGCGGCACTTGGCCCTGGCACCGTTCGCGTTGTCGGGCCGGGGCACTATGCGCACCGTGGCCTGCCGGGAGACGAAGTCGCCGTGGCGGAGTCCCAACGCCTGGCCGATCCTCATGCCGGTCTCGGCAAGCAAGGCCAGCAAGAAGCGGTCCCGGAGGTGCTCGCACGCGTCGAGCAGCGCAGTGATCTCCCCGGCGCTGAGCGTCTCGGGGAGATGCCGGGGAACCTTGAGACGCACCGGTCGGCGGGCCACCCGACGTGACCGCCCGCCCACCTGGTCCAAGAACGGCTTGTAGGAGCCCCGCCCGCCACGCCGCCACGAGACCAGCTCGGTGGCCACCGCCACGCCCCGGCGGACCTGGAAGTCGTACAAGCCGAACACTGCGGCGAGATGCCGGTTGACCGTGGCCGCCGATCGCCGAGCCGATGTGTCATTGAGGAGGACCACGCCCTCGGCTGGAGAACGCAGCCACGACAAGAACCGCCCCACGTCCTCGAGACAGACCGAATCCCAGGCCAGGCTCCGGCATGTCAAGAACTCGAAGAACAGCTTGAGACTCGTCGCATACGCCCGGACCGTGTTGGGCGAGCGCTCCAGTGCGACCAGGTGGGCGAGGTAGGACTCGATCGGCTCGACCGGTTCGAAGTCGGCGCCGACCACGGTGAACGACCGGGCCCCGGTGCCCGGCGTCACCACCGCCTGGATACTCAGCTGCGCATTCGCTCCTGCTCGTGTATCGAACATACGTTCGTCATTGAACACCCTCTGCCATCGACATGCAAGACATCGGAGACGTCGGTGCAGAGAACGGTGTCGCCGACGTGTGCGCCAGCCTCCAAAGGGGCTCGTTGGTTACTTCGTAGACACCCTCGATCCCGGTGTAGATAACTATACGGTTCCACTTGGAGGTACCGGGCGGGAAGTGGCACACAGTGATCGCCAGACCGGTCCTCTCGGCCAGGGCGCCGAGCTGTCGTTTCCACAGCCGGAGGCGGTACCCGTTGGAGCCTCCGGCATCGGCGGTGATCAACAGCCGGGTAGCGCCGGGATACGCGATCGAGCCCACCTTGTCCCACCACCGTCCGATGCTCGCCACCGCGAACTCGGCGGTGTCGCCATCGGAGCCGACGGTCACGAACCCGGCGTCAGCCGCCAGGTCAAAGATGCCGTAGGGGATGGCCTTGCCCAGCTTCGGGTCGGGGAAGTCGTGCACGTCGACCCGGGTCGGCTCACCTTTGTGCTGGTACTCCCGGCCCTTGTTGGCCAAGTTCCCCAACACTTCCTTCTTCTTCGCGTCGACGCTGATCACCGGCTGACCGCCAGCCAGGTGCGCCTCGACCTGCCCGTTGAGGTACCGGAACTGGGCGTCACGATCGGGGTGCTGGGCGCCCTCGTTCTCCTTGGCGGGCGCCTGCAAGCTGTAGCCCATCTCCACCAACAGCCGGCCCACGGTATCCGCGGACACCACATGGCCCATCTCGCGCAGCGCCTTGGCCAGATGCTCGGTCGACTTGGTCGTCCAGCGCAACGGGCACATCGGATCGCCCCGGGTCTCGGGGTCGACCAACGAGTTCAGATCGGCCCGCAGCGTCGGGTCGCTATCCACCAAACGAGGCCGTCCCCCACCCGGCGCCCGCACCCGGTCCGACACCTCGATCCCCTCATCGACCTGGGCGACCGCATCCTGCACCGTCGAACGGCTCATCCCTGCCGCTTCTGCCACCGCCACGATCCCACCCCGACGCAGCGCCCGGGCCACCGAACCAGCCAGAACCCGACGCTGACGCTCGTCGAGGTGAGGGTTCACCCGCGAGAACAACGTGACGAGATCCTCGTCGCTCACCACGAACTCGCGCACCCCCGAACCATACCCCGACCGAACACCGATCGCGCGGATAGTTCAGCGGGGCGCCCTAGGCGGCGGAAAGGTCCGTGTGGCGTGTGG
>JAJZJY010000384.1 GCA_021809885.1 Actinomycetes bacterium | reverse complement strand
AGTGGGTCGACGACGCCAGATCGACGGTTAGCGCGCATGCGGGTCCGCCACCGACGGTGGTGGTGACTCCGACTCGCTAGCGTCCGCCAGGGGCTGTTGCCGGCAACGGAGGCCCGGCGCTCAGCACGCCGACGCGGCGCGCTTCCGTCGGCTGTTCATGCTCCTGGTCGTTCGTTGATCTATGCTGTGACTGGGTAGCCAGCCATGGTCTCGTCGCCACTGGGCTCCCGTGGAGGCGATGGCCGGCAGGTTGCCGTCGGTGGCGCTCCGGCTGGGAGAATGTGGGGATGGTGGCGGACCGGGAGGAGGAGGCGCCGTCGGTGGGCTGGGCCAGGGCGGCGCTGTTGGCGGCGGGGACGCTGGTCAGTGGCTGCGGTGACCAGGTGGCGTCGATCGGGTTGGTGTTGGTTGCTGCGGGGCGACACTCGCCGGTGCTGGTGGCGGGCGGTGCTCTTTGTCGTCGAGCTGTTGCCCGGGGTGGTGTTGGGGACCTGGCTCGGACGGCGGGTCGACACGCTGGGTGTCCGCCGGGTGTGGGTGGCCGGGCTGCTGGCCGAAGCGGTCAGCGTGGCGGTGGCTGCGACGGCGGGGGGCTTGTGGGTCAAGGCCGGGTTGATCGCGGTGACCGGCTGTTTCGGCGTGGTTGCCGGCTCGGCGGGGTTCCGGGGGTTGCGGGAGCTCGCTGGTGCGGGCACGGGGCGTCTCAACGCCCTGCAGGGGGCGGGACGCTCGACCGGTGGGGTGGCGGGTGCGGCCCTGGGCGGGATCGGCTTGGCGGTTGTCGGGTTGCGGGGGATGCTCGGCTTGGACGCTGTGTCGTTCGTGGTCTTCGCGGTGGTGGTGTGGGCGGCCACCGGGCCGCTCGCCGGCCGTCGACCGGCGCTCGAGCCCAGCGAGGCCGGTCAGCGGCTGCGGGCTGTCGAGCTGCGGCTGCTGCGCGCTCCCGAAGCTTTCGGGGTCGCCGGCCTGGTCCTGGTGCTCGCCGTGGCGTTCGCGGCCAGCCTGGAGGGAGTCGTCGGGGTCTTCTACCTCCGTGACGTGGCGCGCCTGTCGACCGGCGCATACGGGCTGGTGATCGCCTCCTGGTCGGTCGGCTTCGCCGCGGCTGGTGTGACCCTGGCCCGCTTCCACACTGTGGGACGGGCAACGACCCTGGTCCCCGCAGCGCTGGTCATGGGCGCAGCCATCGGCGCTGTGGCGGCAGTGGGCAACCCGTGGGTCATAGGCGCTGTCTACCTGCTCGGCGGCGCCGCCAACGGCTCGTTCAACGTCGCGTTGGCGAATGTCGTCCACGACGGGGTGCCGGCGCAGCACCTTGGCGCAGCCTGGGCGGTCCTGGGCGCCATGCTGAATGCCAGCGTGCTCGTCGGCTACCTCGCTGGCGCTCCCGGCGCCGGATCTGCCCGCCTGGTCGTTGCCCTCTCCGGAGGGATCTGCATCACCGTCGCCGCAGCGGCAGCCGCCGCCCGCCGAGCAACCCGGAACCGCCAGCTCCTCGCCTGAACCGACACCCGAGCACCCCCGCTCCCAGGCCGGCGCTTCACCGAACACCCGATCCGCGCTTAGGACACCGCTACCGAGCAGGCCATGCTGCGCGACCGAATGACGGGCTATCGCGTTGCCCGATGGCAGGTGGATGTCCAATCGGGACGCCGATCGTTGCTCGCGGTCTTCTGTGCGTGCCGATCGTCCTCCGGCCACGTGAGGAACGACGCGGGAGCGCCGAGTATGGCGCGGCCGTCGCCATCTCGCCGTTCCTCGTCCGGGGGCGCCGATCGCCCGGTTCTGGCGCGTGTCGTTGACACCGCGGAGAAGGTCGCTACCGTTCGCGTCGCAGGCCGAGGGCGACACTCCTGGACGTCGCGACTGCCGATCAGTGAGCGGGACGGCCTACTCACGAGGCGGTGGTCGTGGCGGTGGAGAGGAAGCGGCGTACCTGCGCCGGAGTGCGCAGCACCTGGAGGTCCGCGTGCGGAGCATGAGAGGCAATCGCATCGAGCAGCGTGGTGCGGCTCCGCCACCGCCAAGTGAGCAGCCACCGCCAGAAGTCAGCGCGCTCGCGTGAGCGCAGCGCCGCTCGCCACGCGCACCGCAGCGTCGACAGATCGAGGACCACCACCGTGTCGGCCCGACGCAGCCGGGCCTCTGGGGCATCGTAAGGCCCGAGGTCCCCGTCCCTGATCCACCGCTCGCCGGCGGCGAGCTGCTCCTGCATACCGATCCAGGCCTCGACCGATGAAGCGGTGAGGTCGTCGCTCCAGAAGTGCCGGTCGAGCTCGATGACCGGTAGCCCGGCGATCTGGGAGAGGTAACCCGCGAAAGTTGACTTGCCCGCCCCACCGCGACCAAAGACGACGACTCGCTCCACCTACGCGAGGCTCCAGATCATCGTCACCCGCCGCCCTCGGTCCTCTCTCGGCGCGAGGGATCGCTTATCGACACAGTGCCAGCGTGGATCTCCTCACCGCCTCGACGCCGGCAGGGGTGTTTGGACCCAGCCCCCGACGTCATGCCGGCCGGCAGCCAGCGCGCCCGTGCGCGCGCCGAAGTTGTCGGCGTGGATGGTCCCGACGAGTACCGGTCTTTCGTCGGACAGCTGCCTGGCCAGCATCCCGGATAGGTAACGACCGTATCCTCGTCCCCGTGCGCCCGGTGCGAGGGCCAGTTCTTGCACTACCCAGGCTGGCATCCCGAGCGTGTCATCACCTAGGTGCGCTCCGACGTACCCGCTCCACTCACCGTCGAGGAGGACGTCGAACAGGGTCCCTGCCGATGCTGACTCATCTAGTTCCGCGCGGGTCGAAGCCCAAGCCTGACGAACATGCCCCGGGTAGTCGTGGTCGACGTCTGCGTACGCGGCGAGGAGGGCGCCGTGGTGGGTTGCTGCCTCTACAGGCCGTAGTCGCAGGTGCGGCGGCGGCCACGGCCCTGCCCGCAGTTCGCACAAGGGCGCGGCGAGAAACCGCCGATCGGGGACCGTGCCAGCGATCGCTCCGTCCGGGCGGGCATCCCAGAGCCGCAGGTACAGCGGACCAAGCGCCCCATAGGCATCCATCGCGGCGCTCTGGAGATGAGGCAGGTCTCCGGACTCAACAGGACGACTGACCAGGCTTGCATCCACGAACGGCAGGCCCACGTCGAGCCCCTCATACCGCATGCTCAACATGGCGGAAAGCCCGTCGGTCACCTCGCACCAGCGATTCAACAGCAGGTGCGCGGGTCGACCAGGCGCGAATCGCTCAGCACGTAACTCAGCACGTAACTCAGCGATCTCCAGGTCCGTGGCCAGCAACAGATCGCCTGCACATTCTGCCGCCAGCAGTTCGAGCCGGAGATCGTCGGCAACCCATTCCCGGGTGAGGGGATGCTGGGCGCTCAGTCGATACTTGGCCAACTGCGAAGCGGCTGGAAGCGACCAGTCATCCACTCTGTCTCCTCTCGTCCAGCCCACCCTACGACTGACCGGTCGCCCTCATCGAGGACGTCCCGAAGAGTCCCGAAGAGCAAACCGCTGGAGGACACGACGTTGGCCTTCCGAGACGGGCGACTATCTGTGCCACACGGGATCGTCCGACTGACGGTCACGTGTGCCGCATCCACAGGTTCTCCTCGACGTAGGTCCCCCGATCCCGTTCTCGGTCGATTTCGACGAGGCCGAGCGCGTCGGGCACCACGTAGCTCCCGGTCTCGGGGAAGGCCATCGCCGCCCACTGCTCCCACTCCGCCACCGACCCTGCGATCACCATCGAGCGCGACGCCGGGCCGAGGATCGACGCCCCGAGGCGCTCGTGGGTGCGGATCCACGGATCGAGGGACTCGCCGTCGGGCCGTCGCCAAGCAGCGAAGCGTTCCATCGACACTAGCGGATACGACGACTTGAGGGTCGGTCGAACCGGGCAGATCACCTTGCCGAGCCCAGCCGAAACGGCCCGTTCGCGAAGGGCCGTCAGGGCCTGGCCGGCCAGACCCTTCCCCTCAGCGTCGGCAGCGACCGCCGCTGCCATGATGCACAGCGTGTTGGGCTGTTGCCCCGACTCGTGACCATCCACCGAACGGATCAACGCCCCGTCGTAGCCGTCGGGCAGGTCAGCGACGGTCGCGTCCCAGCACATCGGGACTCCCCACCCGCCGACCACGACCCGGTCCTCGTCGACGAGCCACAGGTCCCACGACGCGAAATACTGACCGACCCTCTCGACGTAGGCGTCGGCGACCGGGTCGTGGAAGATGAACTCGGGCCAGCGAACCCGGAACGCCCGGCGTGCTTGGTCCTCGAGATCCCGCCGCTCGTTGGACACCACGACTCGCATCACGCTGACTGTAACGGCGCCGAGGAGACAGCGCACCCCTATTTGCTCGTGCGTCTATTGACGTGCGGTCCCTACGGCGAACCCGCTATGGAACGGGACAGGACACAGCCGGCGCTCGGGGGGGATGTTCGAATAGGCCGCCCGGTGAACTGCCCGGTCAGGCGACCTCATCTACAACAACCGCCTCCACCTTGAAGTGGGCTGGCCGGAGCGAGCGCATCACACTCGCTTGCCCGAGCAAGCACCGCTCGCCGGTCTGCCAGCCCCATTCTCCGCCCAGAACGTCCTGATCTGGCGCCCCCTCGTTCTCGCCCCCAGGTGCGCCGACAAGTACCGAACGACGGTTACATCCGTTAGCTACGCTCACCGTCCCCGAGCAGAACACGCGGGCCGAACGGCGGAACCGGGAGCCCGCAAGAAGGCAGCGCAGAATCCCGCCTCTCAAGGCATTGGACCGGCCGGCGTGGCCGCTCCGAACCGGCGCTCTGCGTGCGGGCTTCGCTGCCGTCTCAACTTTGTAGGTGGGGGTGGTGTCGGAGACGGGGGCCGTGTGGGCCGATTGGGTGGACTGCCCGGTGGTGATCGGGTGGAGGTTGCGCAGTGTGGCCTCCAAAGGAGGTCACCATGAGGTCGAACCTGACGATCGAACAGCGGCAAGTGCACGCGGCGGCGAGGATCGCCGAGGCGCAGCAGACCCTGGCAGGCGAGGTCGCAAAGCTGACCACGGGCGAGGACTGGCGGCGGTTCTTGGACTTCCAGGCCAAGCTGCATGCCTACAGCCCGAACAACGTGATGCTCGTGGTCGCTCAGCACGCCCGGGCCTTCGCGAACGGCCTGGTCGCTGTCGAG